>NZ_JBIDBS010000009.1:0-222053 GCF_043204165.1 Streptomyces sp. NPDC047982
CCGCTGCACGTCCGGACCTGGACGTGCGCCTGCGGCACGACCCACGACCGGGACGTGAACGCCGCACGCAACCTGCTGGCCGCCGGACGGGCGGTATCGGCCTGTGGAGCTGGTGTAAGACCTCAACGGAGAACTCCGGGCGGGCAGTCGGCGATGAAACAGGAAGTCTCACGGCGCGAGCCGTAAGAATCTCCCTCCTTCAGGAGGGAGAGCGTCAAGCTGCACATCCACGACGACGGCGGCACCGCCGGCTGGCGCTGGCACGACGAGCCCTTCGACGCGGTGAACCAGTGACGCGCCGGCTTCGCTGCTTTTGGGACGAGGACGGCGACTGGTTCCACTTCGAGCCGGACACCGACGGGCGCGCGATCCGACAAGTCGAGTCGCAGGAGCCGGAAGCAAGGCTCTGGCCGCTGCCTCGCCAGCCGCGTGGCAACGCGAGAGGGTGATGACCGGGCTCGACGCGGTCGGGAGCGGCCTTCTCCGCACCCGGGAGCGGCCTTCTCCGCACCCGGGTACGCATGCGGCCCGGGAGCCCGTGTGCTGGGCGGCGCCCAACCGGCGGCGGGGCTGCCGCTCGTCCTGTGGGGCGCCGCGGCGGCGGTCGGGCCTTCGCGCGGGGCCTGCTGATGGCTCGCGGGCACTCGGGCCTCACGTGCGACCGGTTCGGCGGGAGGCCAAAGGGCCCGGCGCGTCACGCAGAGGGTGCGGCGGGTTCCGGCGGACGGGTCCGCCCGGTCTCCTGACGCCGTCCGGCACCGATCGGCCGTCCACGCCCAACAGTGCCCCGGCGCCCGGCGCCCGGCGCCCGGCGCCCCGCGTCGGTCCGGCGGTTGGGCGCGGCCCGGCTGCTCGTCCCCGACTACGCGCCCCCGTCCGTGCGTGCTCGGTCGTCCGCCCCGGTCGCTCGTCCCGGCCGTCCGCCCCGCTCGCGTGTCGGCCTACTCGTCGTCGTCCTCGTCGTCGAGGCGGGCCAGCCAGGTGGCGAGGCGCTCGACCGGCACCTCGAAGTCGGGATTGAGGTCGACGAACGTACGAAGCTGCTCGGCGAGCCACTCGAAAGTGATCTCTTCCTCGCCCCGGCGCTTCTCCAGTTCCTCGATACCGCGGTCGGTGAAGTACATGCGGCAAGCCTAATGCCTGGTGACAGCCCCGCGACGGCCGGGAGCGCGCTGTCGGCGGAGGTCCGCGGGAGCGGCGCGAGCCCCGCCAGAACCGTCGGGCGGCGCCCCGGCGTCATGGTCCATGGACCTCGCGTGGGTCGCGTACTGCCGTTAGCCTGCGGGTAGTTGGGAAATCGGGGGGTTTTCATGGCCGAGAGCGAGGCTCGCATCACGCGCATCGAGATGCCGGACGGCACACCGGTCTGGGCGCGTGTCTCGGGGGCGGAGGAGCTGACACGACCGGCGCGGGGCCCGGCGTTCACGGACATCGGTTACGCGGACTTCGCAGAGCAGGTGCAGGCCCGTGTCGAGAGCCTCAATGCCGTCGTGACCAGCGTCGCGCGTTCGCTGGCCGAGCCGCTGCGGGCGGTGCGGCCCGACGAGGTGAGCGTCGAGTTCGGTATCGAGCTCACCGCGAAGGCGGGCAAGGTCGTCGGTCTCCTCGCGGACGGTGAGGCCAAGGGCGCGATCACGGTCACGCTGACGTGGAACGGCGGGGGCCCGCCCGTCGATCCGGCGAGCCCGGCGCAGGGTGGCGCGCAGGGAGCGGGAGGGGCCTCAGGGGATACGGGTGGCGGGGCGCCTCCCAGTGCGTCCACCGGCGCACCGGTGCATCCGGGCGCCACCGGGCCGGACGGCGGAAACCGCTCATGACCCAGCCGCCGGGCAGGGGCGCAGGGGGCGGTTCCGAGAGCACGTACCGTGCGCTGACGGGCCTCGTGATGGCGGCGACCGTGCGCATCCACCGTCAGGGGCCCGGGTATGCCCCTGACGGGTCCGACCGGGGCTTTCTGGGGAGCGGCTTCTTCGTCGCCCCGAGCTGGGTTCTCACGTGCGCGCACGTGGCGATGGCGGGGGAGGGGCGTCAGGTGGGCGTGGTGTTCAAGCCGGACCCGGGCGGCGCCGAGACGGCGGTCGAAGGCGCCGTGGTCGCCGCCATGCCCGAGGACCGGCACGCGGCACCCGTCCCCGGCGGCACACGGGGCGTCGCGCCGGGCGGCTGGCCCGCCCCCGACCTCGCGCTGATCCGCCTGCTGCGCCCCGTCGAGCACCCCTGCGTGTACGTCACCGAGCGCCCGGCGGGCATGTTCGGCGGCGGCTCGGTCCTCTACACCGGCTGGACCGACGGCGGATCCGGGCAGCTGACCCGGTTCAGCGGGCGGTGCCAGGTGATGGGCACGTTCGGGGACTGGGCCGAGGACGACGAACAGATGCGGCTCGACGGCGACCGGATGTACCCCGGCCTGTCCGGCGGACCGGTGGTGGACCTGGCGCGCGGCGAGGTCGTCGGCGTGCTCAAGTCCCGCTCCGACGGCACCACGGGCGGCACCTCGATCGGCGTCGAGCGGCTGCGCACCCTGCCCGTGCCGCCGGGGGCGGTGGCCGGCGAGGCCGACGACCCGTACCACGCGGTGTTCCACGCCCACGACCGCTACCACGCCGACCGGCACACCAGCCCGGTCGGCACCGAGCGGACGTGGGCCGACCTCCAGCGGGAGCTGGGCGCCGGGGCGGGGCTCGCCCTCAGCCCTCAGCAACGCATCGACCTGCTCGGACGGCTCGCCGAACTCCCGCCGCCGCTCAGCACCCGCGGCCTCCTCGACCTCCTGGACCAGCTTCCGGACACCCATCCGCGCGAGCACCACGCGGCCCCGCGCGCCTGGCGCGACGGCCTCGGCACGCTGTACGACGCCCCGGGCGGTGACGGCGCGCTGGAACTGGTCCTGAGGTACTGCATGAGCGCCCTCTTGGCCGAACGCCCCTACGTGCTCCCGTCCACGCCGGACGCCGAGGCGGCCCTGTGGCGATGGGTGAAGCGGGTGGCGGACGACCGCCTCTCCCGCAAGTTCCGTCATGAACTCGTCGGGCTCCGGCACAACGAACGGCCGGCCACCGGCCACGAACGTCCCCGTGCGCCCGCGCCGACGCCCGAACCGGCCAGGCCGCACGACGCCCCGTTCGTCCTGCTGCGCCTGGAGCCGCGGCACTGGGAGCCGGACCTCTACGACTGGCGGGTCGCGGTCGTGCCGAGGCCCGGGGACCTCCGGCCGGTCGCCGAGGACAGCCGGGGCACCGCGCTGCACGCACTGCCCGACCGCCTCGCGAGCCCGCTCGCGGAGGCGTTCCGCCGGTGCGACGAACCGGACGACCCGGCAGGTCTCCACGTGGCGCTCGACCCGGCCCTCATGGGGCTGGGGGTCGACGAATGGCGGCTGCGGCCCGACGGTCGGCCGCTCGGGGTGCTCCGCCCGGTGGTCGTCCGCCCCCTCGACCGGGGCCCGGTGGAGAACGCCGGCGGCATGGTCGGGACGGACCGTGGCGCTGCGCGGACCGACGGCGGGCCGGCCGAGCGCGAGGCCCGCTGGAACCGCGCCATGACCGCCCCGATGCGGGCCGCCGTCGTCGACTGCGAGGACGGGATGCGGGTACCCGTACCGGTGGTGGAGGCGATGTGCCAACTGGCGTACGAGACCGTCCCGGTGTTGTGCCGGTACGGCGACCTGCCCGGCCCGCAGAGCACGACCGGCCTGGGACGGGTGCTCGACGCGGGGTACGGGCTGGCTCTGTGGCGGCGGCGCCGGGCGGACGAACGGACCGCGGTCTGCACCGACTTCCACCGGCGCGCAGCCGACGCCGTCGCCGAGGCCCGCATGGCCGACCGGCTTCCGAAGAAGGTGCACGAGTTGAGGAGAGGGGTGCATGCGGGGCATGCCGAGGCGTTCTGGTCGGACGGGGTCGCCCTGCTCTATGACGACCCGCGTCATCAACTGCCCGGATCGGAACTCTACTTCGAGGCGCCGTGAGGGGTGGTCCACCCTCCGGAGGCGTGACGGGAGCCGCCCGGCCCCTTACGGGGTGTGCTCCGGATCGCTACCGTGAAGCACGTTCGACGGCTGCCCCTGGCGGACGAGTGACGACGAGGAACACGCTATGAGTGAACCCAGCGAGTGGCTCATCTACCGAGGGGCCGGCGAGCCGCACGAGGGCATCGACCGGTTGCCGCCCCCGCCGCCCTGGCGGGACTTCGCGGGCCGTGGCGCCCCGGTCGCCGACGGGCGCGGCGGAGGTGACGGAGAAAGCGGGGACGGGCCGGACGGACGGGACGGATCGGACCCGGACGGATCGGCGGACCGCCGTCTGGGCGGCCACCGGCACATCGCCGAACTCCACCGTCCGGGCGCCGAGGAGCTGGAGATGATCAACGCGGCGCTCTATCTGCGGCGCCCGTTGCTGGTGACCGGAAGTCCCGGCGCCGGAAAGAGCACCCTCGCCCACTCCGTCGCCCACGAACTGGGGCTGGGACGGGTCCTTCGCTGGCCCGTCGTCAGCCGCTCGACGCTCCAGGACGGGCTGTACCGCTACGACGCGATCGCCCGGCTCCAGGACGTGCAGATCGCCGCGCACCGCGCGGCGGCCGGGGCGTCCGGCGCCGGGTCGGGGGAGGACGTCGGCAGCTACATCCGGCTCGGTCCGCTCGGGACCGCGCTCATGCCCTCGGACCGGCCGCGGGTCGTGCTCATCGACGAACTCGACAAGAGTGACATCGATCTGCCGAACGACCTGCTCAACGTGTTGGAGGAGGGCGAGTTCGGCATTCCCGAGCTGGAACGGATCGTGGACCGGCTGCCCGACGGCGAGGCGGAGGTCCTCGACGACGACGGGAACAAGGTGAAGGTGAAGGGCGGCCGGGTCCAGTGCCGGGCCTTCCCGTTCGTGGTCCTCACCAGCAACGGCGAACGGGACTTCCCGGCGCCCCTGATGCGTCGCTGCGTCCACCTGGAGCTGGGACGCCCCGACCACCAGCGTCTCGCCACCTTCGTACGTGCCCATCTCGGCGACGAGGCGGCACGCGCCGGGGACGATCTCATCGCCCACTTCCTGGAGCGTTCCCGCAGCGAACTCCTGGCCACCGACCAGTTGTTGAACGCGATCTACCTCACCGACGCGGCGGCGCCCGCGAGCCGGGACCGCCTCGCCGACCTGCTCATCCAGCGACTCGACCGGCCGAGGTGATGCCGATGTCCGGGGGCGGGGCGCGGCACGGACCGCAGAGCGAGGGGCGAGGCCCCGACGACGGTCCCCGGGGCCCGGCGGAGGGCTTCGATGACCTGGCGGAGGGCTGCGAGGGCGCGGCGGCACACGAGGCGTCGCGACCGCACGACATGTCGTCGTCGGACGGCGAGGCGCAGCCGGACGGAGCGTCACCGTTCGACGCCGTGCCCCTTCCGCGCGGTGCGTCGCCGCCGGGCGAGGCGCCGCGTCCGGACGGCGGCGGCGGGCTGCTGTCCGCGTTCGTCGCCCGGCTGCGCGGGGCCGGGCTCGACCCCGACGCCGAGCAGATCTGCGACGCCCTCTGGCTGGCCCGCTGGACACGCCACCCGGACGCGCCGGACGGCGGCGGCGACCGTGCCGCACCGGCGCTGCCCGTCGGCCCGGACCGGGAGGACCGGCCGGAGCGGCGTCCCGGCCCGCCCGTACCGGAGCGCACCGAAGCCCACCCCCTGCCGGACGGGGGCGGGCCCGGGGACCGGCACGACCCCGGGGACGCGGACCGCCGGGTCCCGCTCCACCCCGTGCCTCCCACCACGCCCCGCGCCCCGGACCGCGGCGGCGACCGCCCGCCCGGGCGCGGAACCCTTCGCGCTCCCGGTGGCCGGACGAGGACGCTCACTCTCGGTGTGCCCGCCGCGCCCGCCCTTCCCGCGCCCCTCGGACTCCAGCGGGCGTTACGGCCGTTGCAGCGCTACCGCCCCGCCGCGCCCCCGATGCGTCACACCCTCGACGAGACGGAGACCGCCGAACGCAGCGCCCGGGCCGGCGGGCTGATCATTCCGGTGTTCCGTGGCGCGTCCCGGGGCGAGTCGCTGCTCCAGTGCGTCATGGACGCCTCGTCGTCGATGCTGGTGTGGGACCGGCTCTTCGGCGAACTCCAGCAGTTGTTCGGGCAGTTGGGGGCCTTTCGGGACGTCTGGACGCGCTATCTGCACCAGGGGCCGGACGGGGCCGCCGTGGTGAGCCGCAGCCCCGACCCGGCCGCGGCGCCGCTGAGCTCCGCGGACCGGCTGAGCGACCCCACCGGCCGCCGCGTCACCCTCCTGGTCAGCGACTGCGCCGGCCCGCTCTGGCGCAGCGGACGGGCCCACCGGCTGCTGCACCACCTGGCCGGTCAAGGGCCGACGGCCGTGCTCCAGCCCCTGCCGCAGCGGATGTGGAACCGGACCCGGCTGCCGGTGACCTACGGTTCCCTGTCCCGGGGCGACGGGCCGGTCGGCGCCACCGCCCTCAAGGTCACGGAGCACGCTGGAGCGGGCCCCGCCGTGCACCCGGGCGCCCTCCCCGTACCCGTTCTCCCGCCCGTGGAAGGGGCGTTGGCAGCCTGGGCGAAGCTGCTCTCGGGCACCGGCGCGGGACAGGTGTCCGGTGCCGTCGGCTGGGTGCGGGCCGACCAGCCCCCGGCGGCCGTGCAGCGCCCCGGCGACGGGCTGTCCTCGCTCCAGCTCGTCAGCCGCTTCCGCTCGACGGCCTCCCCGGCCGCCGGGCAACTGGCCGTGTACCTCGCGGCAGCCCCGCTGTATCTGCCGGTGATGCAACTGGTGCAGCGCACCATGCTGCCGAACTCCGGTCCCTCGGAACTGGCCGAGGTGCTGCTGAGCGGACTGCTGTCACGGGCGAGGGGCGAGAACGACACCGGGACGGGCGGCGAGGCCGCCGGTCAGTGGTACGCGTTCGCGCCCGGCGTCCGCGAGGCGCTGCTGGGCCCGCTCGGCCGGGACGAGGCGCTGCTCGTGCTCAAGCACTGCTCGCAGTACATCGAGCAGCGGTTCGGCAGGGGCGGGCCGAACTTCCCCGCCCTGGCGTTCGCCCAGCTCGGCGAAGGCGGACACGGACCGGTGCGGCTCACCCGCACCACGAAACCGCCCGGGGACCGGACCGGACAGGAGAACGGGTTCGGCGACGGGGCCGTGGAAGGGGACGAGAACGGCGGGAGCGACGGGCCACGCGTCCCCCACCCGTTCGCCGAGGTCGCGGTCCGCGTACTGGAGCGTTTCATGCCGCTGCCCGAGCAGTTCGTCGTCGACACCGACCCGAACCGGCGCGATGCCGTCCCGCGGACACCCGACGCGGCGGTGCAGAGCGCCCGCGTCCTGCTGCGGCACTTCGAATCGGACGGCATGGTCCAGTACCTGATCGACGCCGTGCAGCTGCTGCGCGGCGCCACCGAGCGGGAGAGCGGGCCGGGCGCCGACCCCGCGCTGTGGGCGGAGTATGCGCGCTGTGTCCTGCGCCTGTGGGAGGTCCAGGGCGACGCCGAGCTGCTCCGCGAGGCCGAGCACGCCGCCGAACGGGCCGCCGCGCACCCCGGCGCCTTGCACGAACGCGCCGCCCTGGCCAAGGTGTTGCACGCCGCGGCCGACGACCGGCGGGCGCGCGGCGACCGGCGCGGCGCCCTGGAACTCCTGCGCCGCGCCGACCGGGAGTACACGGCCGCGTGCTCGGCCCCGGGACTGGAACCGGCCGAGGCCCTCGGACTCACCCTGGAACGGGTCCGGGCCCTGGAGGCGCAGTGGCGGCTCGACGGTGACACCTCCTCGCTCCAGGCCGCGTGCGGCATGCTGGAGGCGTTCGCCGACGCCTGGCCCGACCAGGAGAACCGGCCCGCCGCCCTGCCGCTGGCGCACGGCCGTACGCTGCTCAAACTCTCCCGGGCCACGCTCGACACCGAACAGTCGCAGGTGTACGCCGCCCAGGCGGCCCGCTCCCTGCGCACGGCGTTCGGGCAGGGCGACGGCCGGCACACCCTGGGCACCGAGGCGCGCATCGTGCTGGACCTGGTGGACGCGCTGCTCGGCTCCGGCGCGGAGCCGGACGAGGCGGCGACGCTGGTCGAGCACGCCTTGGAAACCGTCCGGGAGCAGCGGGTGCGCGCCTCGCTCCTCACCCGGGCCGCCCGGGTGCACGTCGCCCGCTACGCACACACGGGGGACCCGGACGAACTCGTCGAGGCGGCCGACCGGTTCGCCCGCGCCGCGCGCGGCGTACCGCGCGACTCGCAGGCCCACGCCGATCTGCTCGCCGAGTGGGGAGGCACCCTGCTGCGCCGGGCCCGCCTGCCGGACGGGCGGGCGCACATCGGCTCGGCGGTGAGGGTGCTGCGCGACTGTCACAGGGAGACGGCGGCGGGGGACGCGCGCCAGGCCGAACGGCTGCTGATGCTGGCCCGCGCGCTGATGCTGCGGCACCGCGCCATGGAGGACCGGGTCGACCTGCGGGAGGCCGAGCACCTCTTCGGGCTCGCCGCCCGGGAGGCGACCGAACCGCTGACCGCGGCGGAGTGCCGGCTGGAACTGGGCCTGGCCCGTCTCGACGCGGCCCGGGTGCTGGGGCGCCCCACCCGGCTCGACGAGGCGGCCGAGGCGTTCCGGGGCGCGGCCGAGGCGGCCGGTACGGCGGCTGAGGAGTCGGCCCACCCGCAACAGCGGCGCCAGGCCGTCGAGTTGTGTGCCACGGCCCACCACTGGCGCGGGACGACGTACGAGAGGGCGGCCCGCCCCCGGGCCGCCCGGGAGGCGTACCGGTCGGCCCGTCAGCAATGGCGCGGACTGCCGGACGGCGGCGGCGCGGCGGGCGAGGAGACGGCGGCGCGGCTGGCGGAGCTGGAACGCTGAGCCCGGCGGTCGCCCGCCGACCCTGGGGCGACCGCCGCCAGGGCTGCGACCGGAAAGGTTCCCGGCAAACCTTTCCCGTCGCAGCACTGGGACAGCCGCCCTCCGGCCGTCGCCCTTCGCACCGTCCGCGACCGGCGTACGGCGGACATCGGTCGTCGGCCTGCCCAGGAAGGCGTAGGCCGGGCCGTGCGGGGCATCGGTACAGAAGCAGCCCGTGCGGGCACGTCGTGCCGCATCGGCGCCGACGGCACGAACGGGGTACGACGGCGACGGGTGGCCGCCTCGGCGAGAGCCGCGGCGGAGGGACACCGCCGCGACGCGGGCACCCGCACCGTTCCCGGGAACACGGACTCCACGGGACGCTCGGCGACGAACGGATCACCGGCGGGTTCGCCGCGCAAGCACATGCGCCGGGAACACGGGTACGCGGACGCGGGGAACCACGAAGCGCAGGGAACGCGGAACACGAGGAACCACGGGGACACGGGGAGGCATGATGAACGAGCCGACGGAAAACACGGGGCCCGGCGCCGGGACGTCCGACCCGACGGCCGACGGCACGCCCCGCGGCATGGACGACACGGCATCCGAGGGGGTGTCCGGTGGTCCGGGCGGCGCGCTGCCCGAGCTGCTGGAACTCGACCTGGAAGCGCTGCGGACGCTGGACCACCCCGTGCTCCGCGAGGTGGTCGCGGATCTGCGCGGACGGGCCGGACAGCCGCGGGAAACGCTGTGGGGATTCACCAGCGCCTTCTGAGGCGTCCGGCCGCCCCGCCGCCTCGCGGGCCGGAGTCCCGGCCGCACGGATCCGGCCCGGGGCCCGGCCGGACCGGACGTCGTGGCCCGGGACGGGTCCGCCCGTGCAGCCGTGCGGGCGGACCCGTCCCGGGCCGGCAGCGGGGGCCGTCCCCGCGCCACGCAGCACGGGGGTGCCGGAGTGTCTCGACAGGTGACGGGGTGCCCCGGCCGGTGCGCGAACACCGTCGCGGCGGGCCGAGGGCCCTTCCCGTTCCGTCAGTTCATCGTCAAAGTGCACGGCCGGTGCAACCTGGCCTGCCGCTACTGCTACCTCTACGAGGGCCCCGACCGGACCTGGCGCACCCGGCCGGCCGCCGCCGCACCCGCCGTACTGGACCGCACCGCCGACCGGATCGCCGAACACGCGGCGACCCACGGGCTGCGCGGCATCGCTCTCGTCCTGCACGGCGGCGAACCCCTCCTCGCGGGGGCCGACCGCCTCGCCGCCCTCGCCGACCGCGTCCGTGACCTCACACCGGCGGACTGCTCCGTGCACGCCACCGTGCAGACCAACGCCACCCTGCTCACCGACGCCCGCGTCGCCGTGCTCGCCCGGCACGGCATCAGCGTCGGCATCAGCCTCGACGGCGGTCTGGCCGCCCACAACACCCTGCGCGTCGACCACGCCGGACGCCCCTCCTGGCCCGCCGCGTCACGCGGCGCCAGGCTCCTCGCCGACCGCCACCCCGACGCCTACGCGGGCATCCTCACCGTCGTCGACCCCCGCACCGACCCCGTCGAGACGTACGAGTCGCTGCTGTCCCTGCGCCCGCCGGCCCTCGACCTGCTGCTGCCGCACGGCAACTGGACGAACCCCCCACCGGGCCTGCCCGCCACCGCAACGCCCCCCGCCGCCCCCGGTCCGGGCCGGCCGACCCCGTACGGCGACTGGCTCGTCACCGTCTTCGACCGTTGGTGGCGGGCCGGGCGGCGCGAGACCAGGGTCCGGCTGTTCGAGGAGTGCGTGGCCCTGTTGCTGGGCCTGCCCGGCGCCACCGAATCCCTCGGTCTCGACCCCGTCGACGCGATCGTGGTCGAGACCGACGGGACGATCGAACAGGTCGACTCCCTCAAGTCCGCCTACGACACCGCCGCCGCCACCGGTCTCGACGTCTTCCGCCACACCTTCGACGACGCCCTGCGCCACCCGGGCGTCGCCGCCCGCCAGGCGGGAGCCGACGCGCTCGCCCCCGCCTGCCGCGCCTGCCCGCTGCTGACCGTCTGCGGCGGCGGCCACTACGCACACCGCTACCGCGCGGACAACGGCTTCGCCAACCCGTCCGTCTACTGTGCCGATCTCGAACGGCTGGTGCGCCACATCGCGCACCGGCTGTCCGAAGCGACCGCAGGAGCACACCGATGAGCCCCCCACTCCCGGACCACGCGTTACGCCGGCTCGGCCGTACGGAAGGCGACCCCGGCACCCTGCACACCCTCGCGCGCGACCAGGACACCCGTCGGCTGCTCCTCGTCCGCGCCCTGCTCGACGCGGCCGAGGACGCTCCCGCCGCGATCCGCCCGCGCCGGGTCCTCGACCGGCTGCGGCAGGACTGGGCACTGCTGGAGACGGCGGAACGCGCCGACCGGGCCGCCGTGCGCGCCGTCCTGCTCCACCCCCTGGTCGGCCCCTGGGCGCAACGCTGCCTGCGTGGCCTCTCCAGCCCGGCCCCCGGCGCCGAACTCCGGGCCGATCTCGACCACTTGAGTGCCCTGGCCGCAGCGGCGGCGATCCGCGCCAAAACCGCGTTCTCGACCCGGCTCACCGCCCACGACGAACTCCTGTCCCTCCCTACCCTGGGAGCCCTGCGCGCGCCGTCCGGACCGGTGGAACTCTCCTTCGATGAAAAAAAGTTGACGGCACGTCACGTCTCCTGGGGCGCGTCGCTCGCCATCCATGTCCACCACGACGCGACGACCGGTGCGACCGACCCGCGCTGGCTCCCGGTCCTCGCCCTGCCCCCCGTACGGCCCGGCGCCGCCCCCGTGCCCCTGGACGACGTCGACCCGTACCGCACCGACCACGGCGGTCTGCGCCACCACGGGCTGCGCGCCGCGCCCCACCTCGACGACCACGAGCGCAAGGCGTGGGCCGAGTCCTGGTCGCGGGTGCCGTACCTGCTCCGCACGGGCGGCGAGCACCGGCTGACCGAAACGGCCGTCCTGCTGCGCTGCCTGGTGCCGCTCGGCCGACCGCCCGGCTCGGGACCCGCGGGCGAGGGAGCGGCACACTCCAGCGCCACCAGGCGCGACGCGTTCGGGGCCGTCCTCAGCAGCAGACCGGCCACCCCCGCCCACTTCGCCGCCACCCTCGTCCACGAACTCCAGCACACCAAACTGTCCGCGCTCGCCGCACTCGTACCGCTGCACCACGAGGACGCGACACCGCGCCACTTCGCGCCCTGGCGCCCCGACCCCAGACCCTTCGACGGCCTTCTCCAGGGCGCCTACTCGCACATCGCGCTCGCCGCCCACTGGCAGCGGCTCGCGCTCGAAGCCCGCCGTGTCACCCACCGGGACCTCGCCTGGACCGAACACGCCCGCTGCCGCGAACAGGTCGGGGCCGTACTGCCGGTGCTGGCCGCATCGGCGGCGCTGACCCGCGAGGGCCGCATGCTCGTCGACGAGATGATCTCGCTCTACCACCGACTGGACGATTGTCCGCCTCCCGCGGGTCATTCGGCGCGCGCAGAGGCGTACGTGGCCACCGCCAAGGTGATATGGCAACAGAGGAACGGCCCGCGTCATCCGTGGGAGTCACCGTGAAATCCGGCCGGAGCGTTCAGGCTCCGGTGTATGTTGACAGGTCCTGTACCGAGGCAGGGAGATGGTCGAATGCCCGCAACGGGTAATGGAGTTGGGGCGATCGGGGCGCATGCCGTCACCATCAGTTTCGCCGGTTTCAACCGCGCCTGGGCGGCGTGGATCGCGGACCGTCTGGAGCGGCGTGGTGCCACCGTCGTCCAACAGCGCTGGGACCCCCCGGTGGAGGCGGCGCTGGAGGAGTCCCTGCGGGATCTGACGCTGTCGCGCGGCGACGTGCTGCTGATCCTCAGCGACTGGTACTTCCAGCTCGGCCCCCGCAGCACCGCGGAGTGGAACAGGGCCCTGCGCGAGGTCGTCGCCCCGGACCCCGACCGCTTCGCCGCCGTGCGCGTGACCACCTCCGCGTTGCCTGGTGCCACGTCGGTCTTCGGCGCGGCCGATCTGACCAACGTCGGCGCCGACGAGGCCGAACGACGGCTCCTCGTACGCCTGGGGCTGCCCACCGACCCGCTGCCGGAGGCGGTCGAGGCCAGGCCGGGGCCCCGGTATCCGGCGGACACCCCGGAGGTGTGGGGCGGGGTGCCGCGGCGCAACACCCGGTTCACCGGCCGCGACGAACTCCTCAGCAGGACGTACCGGACCCTCCAGGACGCCGGACCCGGCGCGGGGGTCGTGACGCTGCACGGCATGCCCGGCGTCGGCAAGACCCAGTTGGCGGCCGAGTACGTCTACCGCTTCAGCTCCGAGTACGACGCCGTCTGGTGGGTGCCCGCCGACCGCCGCGCCCTCTACCGCCAGAAACTCGCCGAACTCGCCCCCGAACTAGGCCTGTCCACGGGCGCCGAGTACGGCGAGCGGCTGCGCGCGGTACGCGACGCCCTGCGCCGCGGCGAACCGTACTCCCACTGGCTCCTCGTCCTGGACGGCGCCGACGAACCCGAACACATCTGGGACCTGCTGCCGACCGGCCCCGGCCACGTCCTGATCACCTCCCGCAACCCGGAGTGGCGCGAGCACAACAGCAACCTCGTCGAGGTCCCCGTCTACGCCCGCGACGAGTCGGTCGCGTTCATCCGCCGCCGCGCCCCGCGCCTGACCCCGGCCGAGGCCGACCAACTCGCCGAGGCACTGGAGGACCTGCCGCTGCTCCTCGACCAGACCGCCGGCTGGCTGGGCGACTCCGACATGTCGGTGCAGGAGTACATCGGACTCCTCGAAGACGGCATCGACCAGGACGTCGTCAAGGTCTCCGCGGACTTCCCGCTCGCCTTCCAGACCGCCTGGTCGATACTGCTGAACAAGCTCCGGGACACCGTCCCGGAGTCCGTCGACCTGCTGCGCCTGTGCAGCTTCTTCGCACCGGGCTCCATCCCCGTGCGGCTGCTGAGGGAGATGCCGGCCGGCGAACTGCCCGAACAGCTCTCCGGCCTGATGAACGACCCGTTGCTGTGGAACAGGGCGATCGCCCAGCTCCGTCAGTACTCCGTGGTCCGGCTGGAGTCCCATGAGACGGCCGGTGAGGAGGCGTCGTCCGGCGAAGCCCTCTACATGCACCGCATGGTCCACCAGATCATCGGCAAGGACATGCCGGAGAGGGACCGCCGGGAGTTCATCGACGTGGTCCGCCGGGCCCTCGCCGCGGCCGACCCCGGCCGCCCCAACGACACCCGGCTGTGGCCCGCCTACGCCGAGCTCACCCCGCACCTGAAATGGGCCGACGTGCTCAGGAGCACCGACCCGGCGGTGCACACCCTGGTGCTCAACTGCCTGCGCTACATGTACCTCTCCGGGGAGTACCGGGCCGGCATCAAGCTCGGCGCACGCGCCATGGACACCTGGCGGGAACTCCTCGGCGAGGACCATCCCAGGCTCTGGGACCTCCGGTACCACTACGCCAACCTGCTGCGAGCCGTGGGCGAGTACGCGGAGACGGAGGCCATCGAACGGGCCGCGGTCGACCACCTGCGCGCCGAACGCGGCCCCCAGGACCTGGAACACCTGCGCGCCGCCGGTGGTCTCGCCGCCGACCTGAGGGGACTGGGACGCTACGACGAGGCCATGGAGATCTCCGCCTGGATCCTCGGTGCCTACCGCGAGCTCCTGGGCGCCCAGGACTCACGCACTCTCAACGCGCAGAACAACCTGGCCGTCTCGCTGCGCCTGCTGGGCCGGTACGAGGAGTCGCTGGAACTCAACCGGCACACCCTGGACGCCCGGCGCCGGCTGCTGCGCCCGCGCCACAGCTGGACGCTCTACTCGGAGATCAACTACGCCACCGACCTGCGGCTGCTCGGCAGGTACGGCGAAGCCCTGTCGCTCCAGAACCAGAGCGTACGGGTGCACCGGCTGGTCATGGGGGCGGACAACCCGCAGACCCTGCGTGCCGAACACAACCTCGCGCTCTGCCAGTACCGTTCGGGGGACCGCGGCAGGGCCGGGGAACTCTTCACCCGGGTGCTGGAACGGGCCGAACGCGTCCTGGGCGAGAACGACCCGCTGACGATGATGTTCGCGGCCGGCCAGAGCTTCTTCGCCCGCGAGCACGCCGACATCGACCAGGCCAGGGCCATAAGCGAACGGGTCGTCGCCGGCTACGTGGCCATGCTCGGCGACCAGCACCCCTATGTGGCGGGGACCCGGGCCAACCACGCGCTGATCCTGCGCAACGTGGGGGAGCGGGACCACGCGCACACCCTCCTGGAGGAAGCGCTCGCCGACCTCACCCGGACCGTGGGCGAGAACCACCCCTGGACACTGGGCTGCGCGATCAACGCATCGGCGCTGCGCAACCTGGTGGGGGACCCGGAGTCCGCCGCCGCCCTCACGGAATCGGTCGTCACCCGGGCCGTGGAGGTCCTCGGCCGGACGCATCCGCTGACCCTGTCCGCCCGGATCGCCCACGCCGCGGACCTGCGCGGCCTGCGGGAACGGCAGCGGGCGGACAAGGTCGAGACGGAGGCGCTGGGAGACCTGGAGACCACCCTGGGCCCCCAGCACGTCCACACGGTCTCGGCCCGCTCCCGCAACCGCCCGTACTGGGACTTCGAACCGCAGATGATCTGAACGACGCCGGTCCGGTCCGGTCCGGGCGCGCCGACGCACACGCCGGGGGCCCGGTCCCGCGATCGAGTCGCGGGACCGGGCCCCTCGTCCGTACGACAGCCGGTCAGGCTTCGAAGACCTCGGCGATCAGCTGCGCCTGCTCGGCCTGGTGGCGCTTGGCCGAGCCGACCGCCGGGGAGGAGCTGTGCGGCCGCGAGATGCGGCGCAGGCGCTCACCGTGCGGGACGTCGGCACCGACGGCCAGGTCCAGGTGGTCGATCAGGTTCAGGGCGATGAACGGCCAGGCACCCTGGTTCGCCGGCTCCTCCTGCGCCCAGAGGTACTTCTCGGCGTTCGGGTACTTGGCGATCTCGGCCTGGATCTCGGCACCCGGCAGCGGGTACAGGCGCTCCAGGCGGATGAACGCGGTGTCCGTGACGCCACGCTTCGCGCGCTCGGCCTCCAGGTCGTAGTAGACCTTGCCCGCACAGAAGACGACCTTGCGGACCTCCTCCGGCTTCACCGTGTCGTCGCCGATCACCGGGCGGAAGCCGCCGGTGGTGAACTCCTCCGCCTTCGACGCGGCCGCCTTGAGGCGGAGCATCGACTTCGGGGTGAAGACGACCAGCGGCTTGTGGTGCGGGTTGTGCACCTGCCACCGCAGGAGGTGGAAGTAGTTCGACGGCAGGGTCGGCATGGCCACCGTCATGTTGTTCTGCGCGCACAGCTGGAGGAAGCGCTCCGGGCGGGCGGACGAGTGGTCCGGGCCCTGACCCTCGTAGCCGTGCGGCAGCAGCAGGGTGACGCCGGAGGTCTGGCCCCACTTCTGCTCGGCCGAGGAGATGAATTCGTCGACGACGGTCTGGGCACCGTTGACGAAGTCACCGAACTGGGCCTCCCAGATGACCAGCGACTCCGGGCGGGTCAGCGAGTAGCCGTACTCGAAGCCCATCGCCGCGTACTCGCTGAGCAGCGAGTCGTAGACGTTGTAACGGGCCTGGTCGTCGGCGAGGTAGAGCAGCGGGGTGTAGTCCTCGCCGGTCACCTGGTCGACGAGGACCGCGTGACGCTGGCCGAAGGTGCCGCGTCGGGAGTCCTGGCCGGCGAGCCGGACCGGGGTGCCCTCCATCAGCAGCGAACCGATGGCCAGGGTTTCGCCCATGCCCCAGTCGATCGTGCCGTTCTCCACCGAGGCCGCGCGGCGCTGCATCTGCGGGAGCAGGCGCGGGTGGA
Organism: Streptomyces sp. NPDC047982; assembly: GCF_043204165.1. Classification (NCBI taxonomy): domain Bacteria; kingdom Bacillati; phylum Actinomycetota; class Actinomycetes; order Kitasatosporales; family Streptomycetaceae; genus Streptomyces; species Streptomyces sp. NPDC047982. The sequence continues at coordinate 16,667 of NZ_JBIDBS010000009.1, forward strand.
CGGTGATCCCCTCGGGGATGTCGACCTGGGACTCCGCGATGACCTTCACGACCTCCGAGGTGACCGCGGTGTTCACGGCGACCGGGAACTCGGGCTGCGCCTCGGTGGTGTGCACCGGAGCCGGGAGCGAGGTGGCCTCGCGGACCTCCGCGAAGACCTTCTCCAACTGGCCCTGGAAGTCCTGGAGCGCCTGCTCGGCCTCTTCCAGGGTGATGTCGCCGCGACCGATGAGGGACTCGGTGTAGAGCTTGCGCACCGAGCGCTTCTTGTCGATCAGGGTGTACATCTGCGGGTTGGTGAACTCCGGGTTGTCGCCCTCGTTGTGACCGCGGCGGCGGTAGCAGATGAGGTCGATGACGACGTCCTTGTTGAACGCCTGCCGGAACTCGAAGGCCATCCGGGCGACCCGGACCACGGCCTCGGGGTCGTCGCCGTTGACGTGGATGATCGGCGCCTCGATCATGCGGGCCACGTCCGTGGCGTACATGGAGGAGCGCGAGGACTCCGGGGCGGCGGTGAAGCCGACCTGGTTGTTGATCACCACGTGCACGGTGCCGCCGGTGCGGTAGCCGCGAAGCTGCGACATGTTGAGCGTCTCGGCGACGACGCCCTGGCCCGCGAAGGCCGCGTCGCCGTGGAGCGCGATGGGCAGGACCGTGAAGTCCGTGCCGCCCTTGTTGATGACGTCCTGCTTGGCGCGGACGATGCCCTCCAGGACCGGGTCCACCGCCTCCAGGTGCGAGGGGTTGGCGGCCAGCGAGACCTTGATCTGCTCGCCGTCCAGACCGGTGAAGGTGCCCTCGGCGCCCAGGTGGTACTTCACGTCGCCGGAGCCGTGCATCGACCGGGGGTCGAGGTTGCCCTCGAACTCGCGGAAGATCTGTGCGTACGACTTGCCGACGATGTTCGCCAGCACGTTCAGCCGGCCGCGGTGGGCCATGCCGATGACGACCTCGTCGAGGCGGGCCTCGGCGGCGGAGTCGATGACCGCGTCCAGCAGCGGGATGACGGACTCGCCGCCCTCCAGCGAGAACCGCTTCTGACCGACGTACTTGGTCTGCAGGAACGTCTCGAACGCCTCGGCGGCGTTCAGGCGGCGCAGGATGCGCAGCTGCTCCTCGCGCTCCGGCTGCGGAGTGCTCGTGCGCTCGACCCGGTCCTGGATCCACTTGCGCTGCTTCGGGTCCTGGATGTGCATGAACTCGATGCCGGTGGTGCGGCAGTACGACTCGCGCAGCACACCGAGGATGTCGCGGAGCTTCATCAGCGACTTGCCGGCGAAACCGCCGACCGCGAAGTCCCGCTCCAGGTCCCACAGGGTGAGGCCGTGCTCGGTGATGTCCAGGTCGGGGTGCTTGCGCTGGCGGTACTCCAGCGGGTCGGTGTCGGCCATGACGTGGCCGCGGACCCGGTAGGAGTGGATCAGCTCGAAGACCCGCGCCGCCTTGGTCACGTCGTTGTCGTGCGAGGCGTCGATGTCCTTGAGCCAGCGGACCGGCTCGTAGGGGATGCGCAGCGACTTGAAGATCTCGTCGTAGAAGTCGCTCTCGCCGAGCAGGAGCTGGGAGACGATGCGCAGGAACTCGCCGGACGCGGCGCCCTGGATGACGCGGTGGTCGTACGTCGAGGTCAGGGTCATGACCTTGGAGATGCCCAGCTTGTTCAGGGTGTCCTGGGAGGTGCCCTGGAACTCGGCCGGGTACTCCATCGCGCCGACGCCCATGATGAGGCCCTGTCCGGGCATCAGGCGGGGCACCGAGTGGACGGTGCCGATGCCGCCGGGGTTGGTCAGGGAGGCGGTGACGCCGGTGAAGTCGTCCATGCCGAGCTTGCCGCTGCGGGCGCGGCGGACGATGTCCTCGTACGCCTGCCAGAACTCGAAGAAGTTGAGCGTCTCGGCCTTCTTGATGGCCGCGACGACGAGCTGGCGGTCGCCGTTCGGCTTGACCAGGTCGATCGCCAGACCGAGGTTGACGTGCTCGGGCTTGACCAGGGTCGGCTTGCCGTCCTTCACCGTGAAGGAGTGGTTCATCGACGGCATGGCCTTGAGGGCCTGCACCATCGCGTACCCGATGAGGTGCGTGAAGGAGATCTTCCCGCCCCGGGCGCGCTTGAGGTGGTTGTTGATGACGATGCGGTTGTCGAAGAGCAGCTTCACCGGGACGGCGCGCACGGACGTGGCCGTCGGCAGCTCCAGCGAGGCGTTCATGTTCTTCGCGACGGCGGCCGACGGGCCGCGCAGCGTCACGTACTCCGGGCCTTCGGGGGCCTCGGTGGCCGGCGCGGCGGCCGGCTTGGCCGGGGCCTTCGCGACAGGGGCCGGGGCGGCCTTCGCGGGCGCGGGCGGGGCGGTCGGCGCGGGAGCCGGGGCCGGGGGGGCTGCCGGAGCCTTCGCGGCGGGAGCCGGGGCCGGGGCGGCCTGAGGTGCGGCGGCCGGTGCGGTGGCGGCCGGGATGCCGGGAACGGGCTTGTCCGCCGTGCCGGACGCGCCCGGCTTGTAGTCGGCGAAGAAGTCCCACCAGGCACGATCGACCGAATTCGGGTCCTGGAGGTACTGCTGGTAGATCTCGTCGACGAGCCACTCGTTGGGGCCGAAAGCGGCGGCCGGGTCGGTACCCGGGGCGGCTTGATCGGTCGAGATGCTCGAGTTACTGGGGGACTGAGACGACACGGCGGCAACCGCCCTCTTCCGCTTCACAAGGTGATGGACAGCGGAAAACAAGGCTACGCCTCCGGGGCCGCTCCATGCAGGCCGGGCCGCCCTTCGTCGCGCAAGTCACATCGAAAGGCGGGTTTCGGCGCAGGGATTGGCGGGAAACGAACCTGGTTCCGCTGCACTACGGGTACGCAGGGCCGCGGCTACGGCCCCCTGGACCGTACCCCTGAAAGGGAGCGCACAGAACGCGCCCTTCCGGTTCGAACCATATGTCAACCTCGTGGCGTTTGTACCCCTGGAAGGGTGACGCGAATGCGGCATCCGCGAGCGGATTCGGCCACTCCGATGCGCCCGCCGTGCAGATCCACCGCCCAGCGGGCGATCGCCAGGCCCAGCCCCGTACCGCCGTCGCTTCCGGGGCCGTGCGGCGAGGAGACCTCGCCGCGGTTGAAACGCTCGAAGACGCGGTACCGCTCCGACTCCGGGATGCCCGGTCCCTCGTCCAGCACCTCCAGGTCCAGGGACTCCGGTCCCTCGCCGCGCCGGGCCCGCACCTGGACCCGGCCGTGCGGCGGGCTGTGCTTGACAGCGTTGTCGATCAGATTGGCCACCACCTGGTGCAGCCGTTCCGTGTCCGCGTACGCGGTCAGCTCGGGCGGCGACACGTCCAGGGCCAGGGCCACGTCCTTGCGGCCGTGGCGCCCGGAACCGGAGGACAGTCGGCCGTGCGCGGCGGCGAAGCTGTTCGCCTCCTTCAGCACCCCCGACAGATACGGCCACACCTCGAAGCGGCTCGCCTTCAGCGTGACCACTCCGTTGTCCAGCCGGGACAGGTCCAGCAGCGTCTCCACCAGCCTGCCGAGCCGCTCGGTCTGCTTCAGCGCCGTACGCATCGTCTCCGGATCGGCCGAGGACACCCCGTCCACGACGTTCTCCAGCACCGCCCGCAACGCCGCGATCGGCGTGCGCAACTCGTGCGAGACGTTCGCCACCAGTTCCTTGCGGTGCCGGTCGACGGCCTCCAGGTCGTCCGCCATGCGGTTGATCGTCTGCGCCAGGTCGCCGAGCTCGTCGCGCCGGCCGGCGCCGCTCACCCGTCTGGTGTAGTCGCCGTGCGAGATCGACCGGGCCACGGTCGTCATCTCGTCCAGCGGCGCCGTCAGGCCGTGGGCCACGAACTGGGTGATCAACAAGGTCGCGATCACGGAGAACACCGTGATGAACCGGAGCTCGGTCCTGGTCCGCAGGGCCACCATCAGCAGCCCGGTGGTGATGAACACCGAGACCACCACGAGCGTGCCCAGCTTGGCCTTGATCGAGAAGGGGCGCAGTCCGGAACCGGGCCGGGTCATGGGGCCGGGGTCTCCAGGGCGTAGCCGACACCGTGCACGGTACGGATCCGCTCCGCGCCGATCTTCCGGCGCAGCGCCTTGATGTGGCTGTCGACGGTACGGGTGCCGGAGGCGTCCGCCCAGTCCCAGACCTCGGCCAGCAACTGCTCCCGGGAGAGCACCGCGCGCGGTGTGTTCGCCAGGCACACAAGCAGGTCGAACTCGGTCGGTGTGAGGTGGACGTCCTCGGTGCGCACCCGGACCCGGCGCTGCGCGTGGTCGATCTCCAGCTCGCCGAGCCGCAGGATGCCGCTGCGCGGCGTGACCGCGGCAAGCGCCGCCCGCTCGACCCGGCGCAGCAGGACGTGCACCCGGGCCGCGAGCTCGCGCATCGAGAACGGCTTGGTCATGTAGTCGTCGGCGCCGACGCCGAGCCCGACCAGCATGTCGGTCTCGTCGTCCCTGGCGGTCAGCATCAGCACCGGCACCGGCCGCTGGGCCTGCACCCGGCGGCAGACCTCCAGGCCGTCGAAACCGGGGAGCATGACGTCGAGGACCATGAGATCGGGCTGCCACGCCTCGGCCGCGTCCACGGCCGCGGGCCCGTCGAGCGCCGTCTGCACCAGGAAGCCCTCGGCCCGCAGCCGGGCGGAAATGGCTTCGACGATCGTGGCGTCGTCCTCGACCACCAGCACCCGGCGCTGAGCGCCCGGGGTGGCCGCGACGCCGTTGTGGGTGGTGTGTGTGTGTTCCATCGCCCCGCCCCTGCCCGTCCTCACGGGGGTCATTCCCCGGGACGCGCGGTCTTCGCCAGTGGATTTCGTGGGTGATCCCGTCACCGGTCAGCAGCGTAAAGGCAGCGGGCGGTTCTCGGCTACGCAGGGTGTAACGGCCGGGGCGGGGCGGAGTGGCGGAGTGTCGGCCTTGTGATGCTTGACCCCCGGGTGTCCGGGGCCGAGCGGGACCGGTGAGTTCCTCAGACCGTCCGGATCGCGAGATGCACCACGTCGGGAACACCTCGGGCAACGCGGACCTCTTCCGTACGTACACCGCTGAATCCGGCATTCCGCAGGGCCTGTTCGAAGTCGGCGGAAGGCTGGGCGGACCACACCGCGAGCACTCCGCCCGGCGTCAGCCGCTCCCGGCAGTCCGCCAGACCGGCGGGGGAGTACAGGCTCGTGTTGTCCTCGGTGACCGTCCAGTCCGGTCCGTTGTCGATGTCCAGGCACAGCGCGTCATAACGGTCCGTAGTCGTCCGGAGGTACGCGACGAGGTCCCGCGTCAGGATCTCGGTCCGCGGATCGGCGAGCGCCCCGCCGGAGATACGGGCCAGCGGGCCCTTCAGGTGCCAGTCCACGATCGCCTGCTCCCGCTCGACGACGGCGATCCGCCCCCAGCGTGGTTCGGCGGCGGCCCGGACGAGCGAGAAGCCGACGCCGAGCCCGCCGATGAGCACCGCGGGGTCCGGGCGGTCGGCGGGCAGCGCGGCCAGCGCGGCGTCGATCAGCAGTCGCTCGGAACGTCCGTCCGAGGTGTCCATGAGGAAGCACCCGTTGGCGATGATCTCGAAGTCGTCGCCGCGTCCCCGCAGCACCACCTCGCCGTACGGGCCTTCGCGGCGGTCGAGCGTGACGGGGGCGTGGATGTCGGGGCCGAGGGTGTCGGGCATGGTGCGGATCTCCGGTGGAGGACGGACGGGGTCCCCGCCATCCTGGCCGGTCGGCACGGCCCGCGGCCACCCGGCCGCCGGTCCGGTCCGGGTGTCGCCGTGCGGGTCCGGGGTCGCGTGCACCCACTGGCGCTGCTGCTGGGCGTGGTCCGCCGGCCGCTGCCGCGCGGCACGGGAGCGGGGGATCGCGGTGAGCGCGGCCCGGGCGGCCCGGGCCCGGGTCGGAGCCGGTGACCTCCGTCCCTCCGCTCAGTCGCCACCGCCACCGCCGTCGTCGTCGCCCTGGCTCAGCCCCCCGCGCCGGCCGCCCTTCTGGGAGCGGCGTACCAACTCGCCCGCGGCAAGCGTCACGTGTGCCACGGCGCGGACCCAACGCGGTCCGCCGCGGTCCGCCCACACGACGCACACGCACCCGCCGACGGCGAACAGCAGGATCCCGACCAGTACCAGAACAGCCATGCTTCCCCCTGCGTATCCGTATGGTTCCGGGATCCTCTCAGGCCGCGAGGGGCACCCGCCAACGGGCCTGTCGGTGCGAGGGGTCGCCCGGACCGGTCACGCGGTCGCGGAACTCCTGGGAGGTGTGCCGACCGGATGCCCCCGGGGAGTGACCGGGTCTCCCTCGGAGCAATCGAGGGGCGGTCGAGCACCTTGCAGTCCAGTGCGCCCGCCAGTCGGAAGACGCGGCGAGGACGCCGAGCGCGGCCACGTGCGCCGCGGGTGGCGCCGGACGGCGGCCCGTCTGATCGCTCACGGCGAACACCGAGCGGGGAACAATGGCGGGCTCAGAAGCATTGAGTCGATGCAGCTCAACCTGACTCCGGGGTCCCGGACGCGCTGGAGGTCCCACCCGGTGACGGACGTCCGCCAGGTGCTGGAGATCGCCCTCGCGCCCGCCTCCGCCGCCCGGCCCGAGGAGAGGATCCCGGCCGCGGCGTAGCCGCCACGGCGTGACGGACGTGGCGGCACGTACGCGGCCGGTACGGACGGCCCGCCCTCCCGGCGACGGGTGGGCGGGCCGTTCCGCCGGGTGCGTATACGGGGCGCCGCGGGGGTTGTCCCCGCTCGGCGGCGGGCGCCCGCGGAGCAGCCGTACCGGGGCGGGACCGGGGGCCGGACGCCGGTCAGGGGCGGTAGACCGTCCCCGGGACCGGCTCGGCGGGAGCCATGAGCTGGGGAACGGTGACGAAGGTGTAGCCCCGCTTCTTCAGCGTGTCGACGATGCCGGGCACGGCGGGCACCGTTCCCTCGTAGATGTCGTGCAGCAGGATGATGCCGTCCTTGCTCGCCTGGTCCAGGATGCGCCTCTCGATCAGCGCCGAGTCGGTCGTGGAGTAGTCCTTGGCGGTGGCGCTCCACAGCACCTGAGCCAGCCCCAGCTCCTTGCTGATCTTTGAGACGGTGTCGTCGGTGCGGCCCTGCGGCGGACGCATCAGGCGTGGCTGCCTGCCGGTTATCCCGGCTATCGCGTTCTGGGTCTTCTCCAGCTCCGTCCGTATTCGGGCCGGCTTCTGCTCCGTCAGGATCTTGTGCGTCCAGGTGTGGTTGGCCACCTCGTGGCCCTCGGCGGCGATCCTGCGCACGGTGTCCGGGTGCTTCTTGACGTGGTGCTTGCCCAGCAGGAAGAAGGTCGCGGGCACCTTCTTCTCCTTGAGGATGTCCAGCAGGTGCGGCGTGTCCTCGCCCGGCCCCGCGTCGAAGGTCAGGGCTATGCACTTCGCCTTTCGGCAGTCCACGCGGCCGAAGGAGCCCTTGGCGTCGGAGCCCGCGTCGGCGCGGGCGTCCGCGGGCGCGGTGGTGTCCGAGCAGCCGGTGAGCGTCAGGGTGAGTGCCGTCACAAGGGCGGCGGTCAACCCCGTACCGGTCGACTTCATCTTTAAGAACAAGGCGGGTCACTCCTCCACGGCTCGGCCGGGCACACGATGCGCGGCCGAAAGGACTATACATATGGTGTATACGTCGTGTGTATACGGGGGCGGGGGAGGCGCGGAAAAGGCCGAGCCCCCGGTGACGGTTGATCACCAGGGGCGCGGCCGGGGGCGGTAGGGGGCGGTGCGCGAGCGCGCCGGACGGGCGCGGTGAGCACGGCTCAGCGGCTCGGTGCGCCGTGCCGGGTGCGTTGGACGGCGGCTCGCGGTGAGTACGGCTCAGCCGTTCGCGAGCGCCTGCAGACGGTCGTAGGCGCCGTTGAAGCGGTTGTGGTCGCCCACGTACGGGCCGGACTCGGTGTACTGCCACATCGTGTAGTAGCTCCAGCCGGCCGGGAGTTCGCCGACCGTGCTGTTGTAGCGGGCCACCCACAGCGGGTTGGTGGTGCCGAAGCTCGCGTTGTTGCCGGTGCAGGTCTTCCACCAGCTCGTCGCGGTGTAGATGACCGCGTCGCGTCCGGTGCGCGCCTTGTACGTGTTCACGAAGTCGCGGATCCAGGACACCATGGCCGACTGGCTCTTGCCGTAGCACTGGTCGCCGTACGGGTTCCACTCGATGTCGAGCACGCCGGGCAGGGTCTTGCCGTCCCGCGACCAGCCGCCCCCGTGGTCCACGAAGTAGTTGGCCTGCGTGGCCCCGCTCGTGGTGTTCGGGGTGGCGAAGTGGTACGCGCCCCGGATCATGCCGATGTTGTACGAACCGTTGTACTGCTGCGCGAAGTACGGGTTCGTGAAGTACGTGCCCTCGGTTGCCTTGACGTAGGCCCACTTCACGCCGCTGTTCCAGAGCGTCGCCCAGTCGACGTTGCCCTGGTGGCCGCTGACGTCCACACCCTCGGTCTGCACGGCGAGGGTGTTGAGCGGCAGTCCGCCCTGGCCGTCATGGGCGACGACGCCCATGCCCATCGTGGCCGTGCCGCGGGCGGGCTTGCGGGCGGCGTCGGGGGAGCCCGCGGCGCTCGCCGCGCCGGGCAGGGTGAGGAGAAGGGAAAGAGCTGCGAGCAGGGTTCCGGCCACGGCGAAGCGTGAGCGGCCAGACGTTCCGGATCCGGATCTGAGCACCGGCATGTGACTGCCTCCGAGGCGTTGGTGGGGGGCGTGCTGACCCAGGGGTGCCGGGGTGCACCCACGGTCGGCATGTCATGGTGTGGACATGCCAGGCATGACGCTACGCACGTAGACCCGTGCTTCGGAAGAGGGCCCGCGCGCTGTCGGTGGTCTAAACCTGCGAAATACTGGTCGAGCTGCGGCTATGACCGGCGGCGGAAGAAACTTTCAGCGACGGAAAAGCTCATGAGGGGAGTTGACGTGCACGGGAGCGAAAGCGGTAGTGAACGCGGCGCGACCGGTGAAAGTGGTGTGGACCACGCGTTCCTCGCCCTGGAGCGGGAGTTGGCCGTCTTCCTGCGTCGGGCACGGGCCAACTCCGGCGAGATGGCGCGCGAGGTCCATCCCGAACTGGAGCCCGCCGCTTACGGGCTGCTCGTACGGCTGGAATCGGCCGGGCGGCAGCGGGCCACCGACCTCGCGGCCTATTTCGGCGTCGGCAAGGCGACCGTGAGCCGTCAACTGCGCGCCCTGGAGAACCTCGGACTGGTGGCGCGTGAGCCCGATCCCGCCGACGGGCGGGCCTCCCTCGTCCACCTCACCGACGAGGGGCTGGCCCGCTACCGCAGCGTCCGCGACGCCCGCCGTGACCGTTACGTACGCAAGCTCGCCGACTGGGACCGTGAGGAGGTCGCCGAACTGGCCCGGCTGCTGCACCACTTGAACGCCCGCGCCGAGGGCTGAGACCGCTCTGCGTTCGGCCGGTGCGCCGTCACAGCGTCACACAGATCGCCGTCGCGTCGTCGTGCTTCTTGGAGCGGCGCAGGCGCACGCGTTCCGTGTCCGCGTGCTCCAGCGCCCTGACCTGATCGATCAGGGCCTGAGGACCTTCCTTGCGGAGCACCGCGAGGCAGTCCGCCCAGTCGCCCTCGCGGAACATCTCGGTCCAGCGGGCCGCGCCGTCGGTGAGCGCCGCCACCATGCGTACGTCGGCGAGCGGGGCGCGTCCGGTGACCGCGCGGGCCGCCACCGAGGGGTCGGCCGCCGCGGTGAAGAAGCCCCCCTCCTTGTTCCGGAGCCGCGCGTCCACGGTCGCCTCGTCGGCCAGCGAGCCCGGCGGTAGCCGATCCAGGCGGTCGTCGACGAGAGGGCGTACGGTTCCGTCGGACATACCGAACAACAGCACGGAATCGGAGAGCACCAAGTACTCGATCTCCTGTTCGCCCCAGCGCGCCACGACGACCGTCGCCTGCGGTGTCCGCGCGTGAGAAAGGTCACACGAGAGGCCGTGGGCCTCGGCCGTGCGCCGAATGGACTCGGCCAGGACCTCCTGGAGGCTCAGGTCTGGACGCGAACCGGACAGTTCGAGCAGTGAGCCGCCCAGTCGCGCGGTGAGCCAGGGGACGGAGTGAACGCACCCGTCATCGCCGTACGGTGGGGTCACCCCGTCGAGCAGGACCAGCGTTCCGCCCTGGCCGGAAGCGGGCAGGGCGGTGGCGGCCCAGTCCTCGTTCGGGCGGTCGGCGCAGCCGGCGACGGTGGTGAGTTCGATGCGCATGCGGTCAGTCTGCCTGACGTCTTCACGGGCCCTGTGTATGGCCGAAAATGGTCTGCATCAGCAGGCCAGGGGGGTGGGCCGAGCGGAAGGGGGGCCTCCGTGCCGGGTGCGGGCGGGCATCCTGCCAAAGCCTGGACCGAAGATCCAGCCGACGGGTCAGGTGTGGCCGAGGTGCTTACGGGGCAGACTTGTTCGTCAACTCTGGAGTGATGTTCACTCGTTCGGGTGGCGGAGCGGTTGATGCGCGCCCCCTTCTCAAAAGCACTGGAATGGTCAGAAGCCGTACCAGGGGTCGGGGCGCTCGCTCACACGTGACCGCGCGTCACCTCTGCTTCAAGGGCGGACGAGTCAAGATTGCGAGCACCGGTGCAGAAGAAGCGGCCTCGGAGCAAGGGCGGCAAGAACAACGGTTCCGGGGTGACGCCTCAGGCGCCCGCCGAGAGCGCGAGCACCCGACGAGCCGTACGCGTACGCAGCCGGTTGGTGGCCGGTGTCGCGTTCGTCGGCATCACCGTCATCGCCGCGGGCGCCCCGGCGATCCTCAGTGCCTCCGCGGACCTGAACGAGTCGCAGCGGCTGGTCACCCTCGCCGAGTTGAACCAGCAGGCGATCGTGCTCGCCCACGCCCTCGCGGACGAACGCGACGAGACCGTCGCCCGTGTCGCGGCCGGCCGTGCCGGGCGTTCCGGGAAGAAGAGCGACTCCGCCGTCCGCGTCGACCTGCAGGTGAACGAGATCAGGGCAGCCGCCCCCGCCGCGCTGCGCCGCGACCTCGCCACCATCCCGTCCCTGCGTCGTGACGTGCTCAGTGGCAAGGGCACGGTGCTGGAGGCCCACCAGGCGTACTCGGAGATCATCGCCAAGCTCCAGGACGTGGCCGCGGAACTCGCGGAGAAGACCCCGCCGCGCGCCGCCGACGCCACCCGCGCCCCGCTCGCCCTCGGCCGGGCCACCGAGCAGGCGTCCGCCACCCGCGGACTGCTGGTCGCCGCGCTCTCCGTACCCCGGGCGGCCACGAGCGCGCAGTTCGACCCGATCACCGGCCTGCCCGCGCAGAGCCAGGACGGGGGCGGCGGCAAGGACGACCGTACCCGTGACGAGCTGAGCGCCGCCGCCCAGCAGGCCCGGGTCGCCGAACTCGCCTCGCTCGCCGACTTCGACCAGAGCGCGGGCTCCGCGACCCGCGACAAGCTGTCCACCACGGTCACCGGCCCCGAGGTGGCCGGCGCGGAGAAGTACCTCGACTCCCTCACCGACCGGCCCGAGCTGTCCGATTCCGAGCAGCGGACCAGCGCCAAGAAGGTCGACGAGGCGCTGTCCGCACGGGTCGACCGGATGCGCGGGGTCGAATCCGCCCTCGGCACCGAACAGGTCCGGCGCCTCGAACAGCTCCGTGACGACGATGTCACCGCGCTCGAACTGCGGATCGCGCTGCTCGGCGGGTGCCTGCTGATCGCGGTCGGTGTCTCGACGGCCGTGGCCCGCACCCTCACCCAGCCGCTCGCCGTCCTGCGGATCGGCGCCGCCCGCCTCGCGGCCGAGCCCGCCACCGCCGAGCCCATCCGCTACACCGGCCGCAACGACGAGTTCGCCCAGGTCGTACGGTCCGTCAACGCCCTCCACGGCAGGCTCCAGGCCCTGCTCGGCGAGCACGACGGTCGGGTCGGGAGCCTCCAGGCGGAACGGGCGGAGCTGATCACCGAACGCGAGGCGCTCACCCGGCAGCGTGCCGAACTCCAGGCACTCGCGACGGATCTGACCGCCCAGCTGGAGCGGCTGAAGAACACGGTCGACCACACGTTCGTCAACCTGTCGCTGCGCACGCTCGGTCTCGTCGAGCGCCAGCTCGGTGTCATCGAGAGCCTGGAGGAGCGGGAGCAGGACCCGGAACGGCTGTCCACTCTCTTCAAGCTCGACCACATGGCCACGGTCATGCGCCGGCACAGCGAGAACATGCTGGTTCTCGCGGGTGCCGAGCACGGGCACGGGCACGCGGGCCCGATCCCGCTGGTGGACGTGGCCCGTGCGTCCGTCTCCGAGATCGAGCGGTACGAGCGGGTCACCATCCAGTCCCTGCCGCCGCACGCCCAGATCGCCGGTTTCGCCGCCGATGACCTCAGCCACCTCCTCGCCGAACTCCTGGAGAACGCGACCTCCTTCTCGCCCCCGGAATCCCAGGTCCAGCTCTCCGGCTGGCTGCTGGAGACCGGCGAGGTGATGCTCTCCGTCCAGGACGAGGGCATCGGGATGTCGGCCGAGCGGATGGCCGAACTCAACACCCGGCTCGCCGACCCCGCCCTGTTCGACTCGACGGGACAGGACGACGAGGGGGCGCCCGACGCGGGGCTCGGTCTCCACGTCACCGCCCTGCTGGCCGCGCGCCACGGCGTACGGGTCCAACTGCGCGACCACACGGGCAACGGGACCACCGCGGTCGCCGTGCTGCCCACGTCCCTGCTGCCAAAAGCACCGCCCATCGCCACGACGCCGGTGAAGGTCGCCGGGGACGGTCCGGGGCTCAACCTGCCCGGATCGGTCGCCGAGGCCAACTCCAACGCACTGCCCGGACGTACCACGCCCGGCCCGCAGGCCGACGACCCGCTGATCGCCGCCGCCGAGCGCGCCATCCGCGCGGCCGAACCCGCGTCCGGCCCCGACCACGCCACCGACAACGCTGCGGAACACCCCGCGGACCACCCCATGGCCTCGGGGGATCACACCGTCCCCGGCCCGGCGCTTCCCGCTCCGGCGCCCGAGCCCGAGCCCGAGTCCGAGTCCGAGATCACGATGCAGGTCCGGCTCCCTTCGCCTCCGAAGGCCGCGGCCGAACCCGCGACCACGGCGCCCGATCCGTACCTCACCGTCACCGACCCGTACGGCGTCGGGACCGACCCGTACGCCACCGGCGCCGATGCCGCCACTCCCGCCCCCGTCCCCGCTCCGGCCGCCTCGGGCCCGGACGCGTACGCCATCGGGCCCGACCGGCACGAGCGCACCGCCGACGGAGCCCCGGAGCCGTACGACCCGACGGGCACCTCCGAGCCGCACGCGGCTCCCGCCCCGACACCCGCCGCCGAGACCGTGCCGCCCCCTCGGCAGCCGGAGCAGCCGCAGCCGCATCAGGAGACCGTCACGGACAAGGGGCTGCCCAAGCGCACCCCGAGGGTCGTCAGGCCCGGCACGGCACAGACCACCGAGCGCAAGGGCGGCCTCGACAAGGAAGCACTGCGCCGTCGGCTCGGCGGCTTCCACCAGGGAGCCAAGGAAGGCCGCCGCGATGTCGAGGCGGAAATCGCGGCGTCCACGACGACCGGGTCGTTGCCCGGGGTCGCCGGACCCGCCGGGCGCACCCCGCACACCGACCACAGCGGACCGGCCGACCGGACCGACGACCGCACCGATGAGACGGGGGACACAGTCGAGGAGGCACGCAGTTGACTGCGCCCAGCACATTCGGGCTGAGCACCGAGGCCCGGAACCTTCACTGGTTGCTGAGTAATCTGGTGGAGGAGGTGCCAGGGGTCCACTCGGTCACCGTCGTGTCGTCCGACGGACTCATGCTGCTCTCCTCCGACCCCGGCCACCTGAACTCCCAGGCCGCCGGCGGGCAGGACGGACCCAAGGGATCCAGCGCCGACCTGGCGACCATCGTGTCCGGCATCGGCAGTCTCACCCAGGGCGCCGCGAAGCTGATGGACGGTGGCGGAGTCAAGCAGACCATGATCGCCATGGACGAGGGCAGCGTCTTCGTCATGTCGATCAGCGACGGCTCGCTGCTCGGTGTGCACGCCACCCCGGACTGCGACATGAGCGTCATCGCCTACCACATGGCGCTGTTCGTCGGCCGAGCCGGACACGTACTCACCCCCGAACTCCGCAGCGAGCTGCGCAAATCGATGGAGAGCACCAGTGACGCCCGCCGCTGACCCCGCCCCCGGGCTCCCGGTCCGCGGGGCCGACCGAAAGCCCGCGCGGGTCCGCCCGTACTCGCTCACGCGTGGGCGCACCCGCTTCGGTCACGTCCTGCTCGTCGAGACGTTCGTGGCCGCACTCGAAGCCCCCGAGGAGCGCCGCGAGCTGACCAACGGCAGGCAGCCGCGCCTCATGCCGGAGCTCCAGGCCATCGTCGAGCTCTGCCGCAGGATGCGTACGGTCGCGGAGATCTCCGCCCTGCTGAAGATCCCGCTCGGTGTGGTCCGGGTCCTGCTCAGCGACCTGGCCGACCAGGGAAAGATCCGCGTGTACGGGACCGGCCACGACGCCGAGCAGCCCGACCGCGCACTGCTCGAAAGGGTGCTCGATGGACTCCGTCGTCTCTGAGGCGTCGCTCTTCGCCCCGCGCCGGCCGGGCGCCGTGGACCAGGCCGAGGAAGCGCCGCAGTCCTGGCAGTTGGACCACACCCGGGCACCCATCGCCACCAAGATCGTGGTCGCAGGCGGTTTCGGCGTGGGCAAGACCACCTTCGTGGGGGCGGTCTCCGAGATCACCCCACTGAAGACCGAAGCCATGATGACCCAGGCCAGTGAGGAAACCGACGACCTCACCGCGACGCCCGACAAGCTCACCACGACCGTGGCGATGGACTTCGGCCGCATCACGCTCGCCGACGACCTCGTGCTGTACGTCTTCGGCACCCCGGGCCAGCAGCGCTTCTGGTTCATGTGGGACGACCTGGTGCGCGGGGCGATCGGCGCGATCGTGCTCGCCGACACCCGCCGCCTCGCCGACTGCTTCCCCGCGCTCGACTACTTCGAGAGCTGCGGCCTGCCGTACATCGTCGCCGTCAACCACTTCGAGGGGACACCGGAGTTCGACGCGGAGGACGTCCGGGAGGCCCTGACCATCCCTCCGCACGTGCCTGTTGTGATCATGGACGCGCGTAGCAGGATCACCGTCGTCGAGTCGCTGCTCGCCCTCGTCGGCCACGCCCTGGACGCCACCCCCTGACGGGACGGCCCGCTCGCACCGGCCGGCCCTTCCGTGCACAGACACGCAGAACATCGGAGAACCGCGATGCGGAGAATACTCATAGTCGGGGCCGGGCAGTCCGGCCTCCAGCTCGCCCTCGGACTCCAGGCCGAGGGGTATGAAGTCACCCTGATGTCCAACCGCACCGCCGACGAGATCCGCTCCGGCCGGGTCATGTCGACGCAAGTCATGTTCCACACGGCGCTCCAGTACGAGCGCGACTACCAGCTCGACTTCTGGGAGTCGCAGGCACCGCGCATCGCGGGCCTCGGTCTCTCGGTCGCCGCCCCCGACTCCTCGCGCGCCGTCGACTGGGTCGGCAAGCTGGACGCGTTCGCCCAGTCCGTCGACCAGCGCGTCAAAATGGCCGGCTGGATGGAGACGTTCGCCCAGCGCGGCGGTCAGCTCGTCATCCACGGCGCGGCCGTCTCCGACCTGGACTACTTCTCCCGCACCTATGACCTGGTGCTGGTCTCGGCCGGCAAGGGCGAGCTGGTCTCCATGTTCGCCCGTGACGCCTCGCGTTCGCCGTTCGACGCCCCGCAGCGCGCCCTGTCCGTCGCCTATGTCCACGGCATGGGCCCGCGCCCCGAGCACCCCGAGTTCGACGCGGTCCGCTGCAACCTGGTCCCCGGCGTCGGCGAGCTCTTCGTGATGCCGACGCTGACCACGTCCGGCCGCGCCGACATCCTCTTCTGGGAGGGCGTCCCCGGCGGCCCGATCGATGTGTTCCAGGGCATCAAGGACCCCTCCGAGCACCTCGCCAAGACGCTGGAGCTCATGGAGCGGTACGTGCCGTGGGAGTACGCCCGCGCCACCAAGGTCGAACTGACCGACGTCAACGGCACGTTGGCCGGCCGTTACGCCCCGACCGTCCGCAAGCCGATCGGGCGACTGCCCAGCGGCGGCCTGGTGCTCGGGGTCGCGGACGTCGTCGTCGCCAACGACCCGATCACCGGCCAGGGCTCCAACTCCGCCTCCAAGTGCGCCAACTCGTACCTGAAATCGATCCTTGAGCACGGCGACCGGCCGTTCGACGAGACCTGGATGCAGGCCACGTTCGACCGCTACTGGGAGACCGCGCGGCACGTCGTGAAGTGGACCAACGCGATGCTCGGCGTACCGCCGGAGCACGTGCTGAACCTGATCGGCGCGGGCAACCGGTTCCAGGCGGTCGCCAACCGCTTCGCCAACGCTTACAACAACCCGGCGGACTTCGAGAACTTCTACTTCGACCCGGAGAAGGCCAACGCCTACCTGGCCGAGGTCCAGGGCGTCGCTTCGGCGGTCTGACCGCGACGGCGCGGGCCCGGCGCCCGCCGGATCGGCGACGGGCCCGTCCCGGCCGCCGTGCGGGGCGTCCCCGTCGTGGCGACTCCTATGCCGGGGGCGCGGAGGACGAGCCGTAGCCGGTGTCCGAGCCCGCGGTCGCACCCTGCGGGAGCGGCGGTGGCGCGTACGCGGCCAGCGGCGCGTTCCCCGGGTCCGGCCGTACGGCGCCCAGCAGCGGATTGGACGCCAGTGGCGACACCTTCACTCGCGTTCCGGGCCGGGGGGCCTGCACCACCAGGCCGTTGCCGATGTACAGCGCCACATGGGTGGCCTTCGGGAAGTAGAGCACCAGGTCGCCCGGGCGCAGCGCGTTCACGGGCACCTTGTGCAACTGCCGCCACTGTTCCTGCGAGGTCCGGGGGATGGCGCGGCCGGCCTTCGCCCACGCCCGCGAGGTGAGACCGGAGCAGTCGAACGAGTCGGGGCCCTCCGCGCCCCACACGTACGGCTTGCCCACCTGCTCGATCGCGTACCGCACCGCGTCGCCGCCCGCCGAGGACGGCAGTCTGCTGGAGGAGGACAGCGCTCCGGACGCGACCAGGGCCTTTTGGGCCCGCTCGGTGCCCCGCTGCTCCAGCCGGGACAGTTCGGCGAGCCGGGCGGCGGAGAGCGTGGCCAGCTTCTTCTCGACGGCCGCGAGGCGGGACCGCACGGTGTCCCGCTGCTCCTTGCGCTGCGCGGTCAGGACCTTCTGCCGGTTCAGTACCTTGCGGGATTCGGCCGCGAGTTCGTCGGCGTGCTTCTCGGCCGCCGTGAGCCGTTTCACCGTCGCCGCCCGTCCGGCCGCGATGCGCCGGACCACGTGCTCCTGGTCCAGGAAGTGCTCGGGGTCGCGGGCCAGCAGCAGCCGCACGTACGGGGAGAGGCCGGACCGGCCCTGGTACTGCTCCCGGGCCAGCCGCCCCGCCTCCTCGCGGCTTTCGGCCAGCGACGCCCGTGCGGTGGCGAGGGAGGCGTCGAGCTTCTTCGCCTGCGTCGTGCGCTTCTTCAGCTCTGCGGCGGTGCCGTTGTACGCCTCGGTGGCCTCCTCGGCCCGCTGGTACAGCTTCTGCAGCTCGCTGAGGAGGTGCGCGACGCTCCCCTGACCGGGTGTCGGGGCCGGTACCGGCGTCCTGGGGTCGCCGGACGGTCTCGCGGTGCCGGCGGCGCCGGGGCCCGGGGCCGCCTGGGCCGCGGTCGCGGACGAGGCCACGACGAGTGTGGAGAGGGCCGCGGTGCACACCGCACGCAGGAATCCACCTGACACGACATCACCTCCGGTGACGGGGTGAATCGCGAAACTACCCCGTAAGTGGGCGTAACGGATCAATACGGCCACTCGATATCGAGGAAATGCAAGGACCCGTGCGGTGTGGCGGCCTACCGGTTCACCCGGAGGGCGGTCCACCGGTGCGTGCCGACGCGCTGGTACGCCGCCTTCCGGGGGCGCCGGCCCTCAGGCGACGGGGAACGCGTAGAAGATCCGCTCCCGCTGGACGATCGCGGTGCCGTCGGTGGCCAGGACCCGGTACGGGGCGGTGACCGTCGGACCCGCCGGGTCCTGGGCGCCGATGTCCTGGAACTTCCACAGCCGTCGCCCGTCCTGCGCGGCGAAGGCGGTGACCTGGGACATGTCCGAGGTCAGCAGCGTCCTGCCGGTCGTGCTGACCGTCACCGCGGGCGCGGCGGTGCCGGGCACGGCCTCCGTCGAGCGCCGCCAGCGGAGCCTGCCCGTCGCCCGTTCGACCGCGCCCACCTCCTGGGCGAGGCTGGTGATGTGCAGCAGCGTTCCGCTGACGACCGGGGTGCCGTACGCGGTGCCACTGGTGCCGTTCAGCGTCCACTTCGGCCTGCCCGTGGGGGTCTCGAACGCCTGGAGGCCGTTGCCGACCGCCGCGTACAGCAGCCCCTGCTCGTCGCCCGTGGCCGCTCCGGCCGGTGCGACCATGCCGATCGCCCTGGCCCACAGCTGCTTCCCGGTCTTCCGGTCGAAGCTCCGGAAGACGGCCTTCCCCTTGGCCGCCTTGAGGTCGGCGGGGGTGAGCGTGGCCGGGGTCTGGCGTACGACGACGTCGTTCTCCCGGACCGCGATCACCCGGTACGCGGGGGCGGCGGGGCCGCGCCCGGTCGGCACCGGGGTGCGCCACAACTCCGTGCGGCGCACGATGTCATGGGCGAACAGGTACGACCTGACGACCTGCCGGTCCTTGCCGCGCTTCTTGCCCTTCTTCGGGGGCGGGGCCTTGACGGTGACCTTGTGCGAGCCGGTGAACCACACCACGGGGCCGGACGCGCCCACGACCCCCGTGACCGCGAGGTCGGGAGCCCCGGGGACCCGTTTCGCGTGGCCCTCCCGGTGCACGGCCTTTCCGTTCTTCGCGGACAGCCACAGGAACTCCGTCGGGGCGGCGACGAAACAGAGGTCCTTCCCGGCCGGCAGCACGGTGTGGCCCTTGGCCGCCTCCGGGCTCGACCAGGCCCGGCGCCCGGTGCGCAGGTCGACAGCGGTCGCCCCGTCGTCGCCGGTCAGTACCAGCAGCCGGTCGTTCCAGAGGGCGGCGGTGAGCGGGGCCGGCTCGGCCGCCGGATGCCGGTACACCCAACGGGGGCGCGGCGCAAGCCCCGCCACGGTGGGCCCGCTCCGGCTCGGCGCGGGTTCGGGGTCGTCCGTTCCTCCGTCGCCGGACGCCAGCGCGAACGCCCCGCCGCCACCGACCGCCAGCCCCGCGACACCGGCCGCGAGGCCGATGAACAGGCCGCGCCGGTCGACCCCGGCCCGGGCGGGCGAGGAGGACGACGCGGGGGACGCGGGGGACGCGGGGGACGCGGGGGACGCGGTGGGGGATGCCGCCGGGGCAGGCAGCGGGAGAGGCGGCGAAGGGAGGCGCGGTGCGGTCGCGGTGGCCGGCGCGGGGGCGGGGGCTCCTGGGGCAGCGGTGAGCTCCGGGGGGACGGACAGCCGGGTGGTGGACCGGTCCGTCGTCGGTACGCGACGCGCGATGTTCCCGAGCTGCGCGGTACCGGTGTCCGCGGCGCCGGTGTCCGTGGTACGGGGTTCCGCGGGGGTGCGGGCCTCCGCGGCCGGGGCGGGGGCGGTCCCCGGCGACGGTTCGTCCGCCGGTGGCTCCGGTGCGTGACCGGTAGTGCCCAACCCCTGTACGTACAACCCCTGTTCCCGCACCGCGGCCACCAGGTGCTCCGGCAGCCAGCCGGTCTCTGTCAGGTCCGCCGTGCCTTCCGGGGCCAGTTCGGAGGAGACCGTCGCCGCGCTGGGCCGGTCGGCCGGGTCCTTCGCCAGGCAACGAGCGATCAGGCCGCGCAACTCCTCCGGAACCGCGCCGAGTTCGGGGTCCGTGCGAGCGATGCGCTCGGCGCCCTCGGCGGCCGGGCCGTCGGCGAGCGGGGTCGTGCCGGTCGCCGCGTACGCCAGCAGCAGACCGAGTACGAAGAGATCGGAGGCTGGTCCGGGGTCCTCGCCCTCGACCTGCTCGGGGGTGAGGTAGCCGAGCCGTACCGACAACTGCCCGCCGGGCCGGGCCTCGGCGGCGGCCGCGGCGCCCAGGGGGCCGAACGCCGTGAGCCGGGGGCCGTCCTCCGTCAGCAGCACCGTCCGGGGCGCCAGCCCCTGGAGCACACCCCCGGTGGCGTGGGCCCGGGAGAGGGCCGCGGCGAGGCCGGCCCCGAGGACGCGCACGGCGCGCTCTGGGAGCGGGCCCGAGACCTCGATGGCCTCGGCGAGTGTCAGGGCGGGCACGTAGGGCGCGGCCGTCCACGGCAGTTCGCCGTCCGTGCCGTCGGCGGGCGCGCCGGAATCGGGCCGGTCCTGGTCCCGGTCCTCGGTCAGCAGGGCCGCCGTACGGGCCTCCGCCTGGAACCGGCGCCGGAAGGCGGGCAGTACGGCGAGTTCGGAACGGGCGGCGGTGACCACGACGGGTGGTTCCGCGGGGCCGGCGGCCGGCTCGGAACCATCAGGGGGCGTTCTGCGCGCGAGGTATTGCACGGTGCTCGCGGTCTCCCGGAGTCGTGCCAGCACGGCGTACGGTCCGATGCGACGTGGATCGTCCTGACGCGGCGCCTCCATGGCGCACCCCCCTTGCTGACCGTGCCCTGCACCAGAGGGTCGATCTTAGACCGCCGCCCCGGTCCGGACCGGGCCCGTCCCCTCATTTCGGCTTCGACCAGGGCCACTTGGGGCTGTGCCGCACCCGGCCCTCGGGGACGTACTCGTACACCCAGCCGCGTTGGATTCCCAGCCGTTTGGTGTGACCGGCCGGCGCCCTGCGGTACGCGTGCACGGTGGCGGGACCGCCGTCGGCGTCCGGCACCGGGACCTCGTACCACTTGGGGGGATGGCCGGTCGGGCCGACCAGGACGGGCAGGGCCCGCCCGTCCAGCGGGCCGCCGGTGAAGGGTGTGTTCTCGCTTCGCACCACCCCAGTCTCGCCCACCGGCCGGTTCGCGCAGCGCTGCGGCGCCCCCGATGTCCGGATGCCCCGATGTCCGGATGCTCCGATGCCAGGAAGACTCGATGCCGGAATCCTCGATGTCCCGAGGCCCCTATGTCCCGAGGCCCCTTTGTTCCGAGGCCCGGCAGCTTCAGGCACGGTCGACTGTCCCGACGCCCGACGCCCGACGCCCGACGCCCGACGCCCGGAGCCGGGCACAGCCGGCCGGCCCACGGGGCGCCCCGATGCGCCGGGAGTGGCCGCTCAGTGCTCGGGCAGCAGGTGGGCGGCCCCGCCGACCACCGGGATCAGCCGTTCGGCGAGCCGCCCGGCCGGGCCCGCCGCGTTCTCCAGCGGCAGGAGCGCCGCCACCGCCGCCGCGGTGTCCGGGTCCGTCGCCGCCGTCGTGGCCAGCAGCCCGATCAGTTGGTCCACCAGCCAGTCGCGCAGATCGGCCGCGGCGGGCCGCTTGCCCTCGTCCAGCCAGATCAACGACGCCGCCTCGACGGCCGCGATCCAGGTGCGCACCATCATCCGCAGCCGGGGCCCGGGCGCCGGCCCCTCACCGCCCCGGCCCAGGTGCAGCAGGATCTGTTCGGCCGCTGCCCGTCGCACCTCGTCGACGATCGCCGTCGTACGGGAGGTCTCGACGACGCTGCCGCCCCGCAGCAGCGCGCTGAACCCGGTGTCGTGCTCGTCCACGAAGGTCAGATAGCGGTCCAGCACCCGCAGCACCCGTTCGGTGGGCGGGCCCACGGGCGGTTCGTTGAAGCACAGGATCAGCTTCTCGGCGGCGGACCGCAGAGCCGCCTCGTACAACTGCTGGCGTCCACCCGGGAAGTAGCGGTACACCAGCGGTCGGGAGACCCCGGCGACCACCGCCACCTCGTCGAGCGACACCTCGTCGGGCGCGCGGTGGGCGAACAAGGTGAGCGCCGCGGCGAGGAGTTGCGCGCGGCGTTCCTCGACGCTGAGCCTTCGGTACGCGCGATGCGGCGGGGCGGCGGCAGAGGCAGAGGTCATACGAGGAAGCCTAAGACCGACCGGCACAGGGAGGGGTGCGACGCCGCCCCCATGTGCGGGTCGGTCCAAGCGGGGCCGGCCCCACGAGGGCCGACCCGCTCCCGTCGCGGTCCGCCGCGCACCTCCCGGCTCACGCCAGCAGGCCCGAACTCCGCCAGAGCCTGCGGCCCACCCCGTTCAGCATCCCGATGTCGTCGAAGAAGTCCGTCAGCCGTTTCGCGCCGCTCTGCATGATCTCCGCCCGGTGGCGGCTCGCCCTCACCTGGGCGACGGCCTCGCGGCGGTCCAGGCCGACGTTCTCGTACACCTGAGGATTGACGAAGCAGACGGAGAAGACGCGGGCCGCCTCGCCGCAGCTGAGCCGGGTCAGTTCGCGTTCCCAGCGCGGCGCGGTCACCATCTGGCGGCGCAGTTCCTCGCGGGCGTACCGGACGTGCCGGGCCTCCTCGACCACATGGATACGGGTCACGCCGCGCACCAGCGGCTGGACGCGCTCGTCCGGGAACGTGAGGCGCTGCATCCAGTCGAGGATCTCCTCGCCGAGCAGGGTCGCCGCGAACGAGCCGGGGGTGGTGGAGACGGCCTTCAGCACCCGCGCGAGGTTGTGGTAGACGCGCGGTACGGGATAATCCGGCGCCCCGCTCCACTTGATCATGCGGCCGAACATCATCGAGTGCCGGCACTCGTCGGCTATCTCGGTGAGCGCGTAGCGGACGTGGTCGCTGGTCAATGGCCGGTCGTAGATGTGCCGGACCAGCAGTTGCATGAGGATGATCTCGAACCAGATGCCGAGCGAGGCCAGCGACGCCGCCTCGTGCCGGGACAGGTCGAGCCGCTGCTCCTGGGACATCCGCCGCCACAGCGAGGTGTCGTAGAGCGAGACGAGCTCGGGCGGCCAGTGCCACGTGCCGTCCTCGGGCGGCGAGCCCCAGTCGAGCTCCTCGTCGGGGTCGAAGGAGTGCTTGGCCGAGGATTCGAGCAGGCGCGCGGCGATCTGTTCGCGGTCCCGGAGCGGGCCCATCGCATCGCGGCGCAGCCGCACGTCACGTTCGGTCACTGGTGTCATGGCTGGGCACCTCGCACAAGGACGACAAGAGGGATGAAGGTGACAATGAGGGTGAGGGGGAAGGTGGGGGCGGCAAGGGCGATCGTGGCAGGCGCGATCGGCGCGGTTACCGGCGGTCACTCCTTATGAGACTGCTTGTCAGCAAAGTCGTCAATCCCTTGCGCGCAACTTGTTGACCCGGTGTCTATCAGCGTGTGAACCTGCCAACCGATGCGACAGGCAAGGAACGTGACGGATTACGTACGCGAGGCGTGAGGAGCCGTCCATGTCGACGCTCGACCTGTACACCACCGCCCCCGACGCGCCGCTGTGGCAGGTGCCCGCCACCGGCGCCGCCCGCTTCAGCTGGGACTACGACGACGGTCGTGAACGCCTGCTCGCCCTCTACCAGAAGGGCAAGGACAAGCAGTGGGACGGCAACAAGCGCATCGACTGGTCCCTGGAGGTCGACCCCTTCGACCCGCTCGGCGCGCCCGACGACACCCTGACCCTGTACGACACGCCCCACTGGGCGAAGATGACCGACAAGGACCGGGGCGAACTGCGCAAGCACTACGCCTCATGGCAGTTCAGCCAGTTCCTCCACGGTGAACAGGGCGCCATGGTCTGCGCGGCCAGGATCGTGGAGTCCGTACCCGACCTCGACGCGAAGTTCTACTCCGCGACCCAGGCCATGGACGAGGCCCGGCACGCAGAGATATACGGCCGGTTCCTGCACGAGAAGATCGGGATGCTCTACCCGGTCAACGACAACCTCCAGGCGCTGCTGGGCGACACCCTGCGCGACTCCCGCTGGGACATGCCGTACCTCGGCATGCAGGTCCTCATCGAAGGGCTCGCCCTGGCCGCGTTCGGCATGATCCGCGACACCACGGACAAGCCGCTGCCCAAGCAGATCCTCGCCTACGTCATGCAGGACGAGGCCCGCCACGTCGCTTTCGGGCGGATGGCACTGCGCGACTACTACAAGCAACTGAGCGATGCCGAGCGCCGCGAGCGCGAGGAGTTCGTCATCGAGGGCTGCTACCTGATGCGGGACCGGCTCCGGGGCGTCGAGGTGCTGGAGAACTTCGGCGTGGGCAAGGAGGAGGCGCACGAACTGTCCGAGCGTTCGCCGTTCCTCCAGCTCTTCCGCAGGCTGCTGTTCAGCCGGATCGTGCCGTGCGTCAAGGACATCGGGCTGTGGGGCGAACGGCTCCAGCAGGCGTACGTCGACATGGGCGTCCTCGAACTCGGCGACACCGACCTGGACCTGTTGATGACCCAGGACGAGGAACTGGCCGAGCGGCTGGACCGGGAACGCTTCGCGGCGGAGGAGAGCGCCCGGGTCGCCGAGGTCGAGGAGGCGGTGGCGCACGGCGCGTCGAGCACGCCGGGGGAGTAGCGAGGGCGGGACCTCCGGGTGCCGGCCGGGGGTGGGCCCGCACCGCGGAACGCGTGGGTTCGGTGGGCGCCCGGGGCCACCGAACCCGGGGCCACTGAACCCGGAGCCACCGAACCCGGGCTCACCGGCTCAGAGCCGCGCGACGAACCCCCGTACCAGCTCCGCCACCCGCTCGGGGGCCTCCAGCAGCATTGCGTGCGTCGCCTCGATGCCCTCGACGGTGACGCCCGCCCGTTCGGCCGCCAGCTCCGCCAGATCCCGGGCCAGGCCGTGCCCGTACGCCTCCATCAGCTCGTCCAGCCACTCCGTGCCGGGGGTCGCCGGCACCCGGTGCAGGGCCCGGACCAGCAGCAGCGGACAGCGCACGCGGCGGAACAGCGCGAAGAGGTCGACGGCGTCCATGGCATCCAGCATCTCCAGGGCGCACTCCCGCTCTGGCAGCAGCTGCCAGCGCCCGTCCGGGAGTTCGCGCACCGATGCGCGGAACGACGCCTCCGCCCGCTCGTACGGAATGCCCAGACCCACGCTGTACGCGGCCTGCTGCTCCACGTACTGCGCGGGCATCGGCAGCCCCGCCGAGGCCCGTGCCATGGCCCCGATGTCGGCCAGCCGTCGCGCCACCTCGTCCGGGTCCATCCCCGGGTACTGCGCGGGCGTGCCCCACCAGAAGCCGTCCAGGTTCACCGCTCCCGGCACGCGGTCCGGTCGTTCGGCGGCGTACGAGGCCGCCACCATCCCGCCCAGCGAGTGCCCGACCGGGACCACCGGGCCCACGATCCCCCGGGCGTTCAGCGTCTCGTCCAGGTCGTCCAGCACCGTGTCGAACGACCACGACGAGGCGGTGCTGAGGCCGTGCCCGGGCAGGTCGACGGCGAGCACCCGGTGACCGGGGCCGAGGTGCGGCACCACGGCGTCCCAGTCGGCGAGGGAGCGCGAGGCGGCGTGCAGGAGAAGAAGGACCGGCCCGCCGTCGGAGCCGCCACCGTGGTCGTGTAAGTGAAGAACAGTCATGCGACCACGGTAGGGCGCGAAAAACGGCGAGAGATCATCCGACGGTACGACGGAAAGGGGCCTTCTCCGGGGCCATAATGGATGTACGCCGTCCGCCGGGCCCGGAAGGACGGCGGCCTTGACGAATCCGCCCCCGCCCCTCACCGCCCCCCGCGAGGCCGCCCGGCGCAGCCTGGAAGGATCGGCGCCGGGCGACGCGTTCGCGGAGCGGTGGTTCCTTCGTCTTCCGCGAGCCCCGGCAGGCGTTCGACGAGACGCGCCTCCTCCACCGCACGGGCCGTTTCGACCAGCGAGACGTCCGTCCCGTGTGCCGCGACCAACTGCAGACCCACCGGACAGCCGTCCGAGGTGAAGCCGGTCGGCACGCTCGCGGCGGGATGCCCGCTGAGGTTGAACGCCCACGTCAGGGCCGTCGAGTAGACCTCGCCGGGACCGTCGTGGCCGTGCGGACGGTTCGGGGTGGTCGGCGTGAGCAGCAGGGGCACGCGGCTGAACAGCGCGTCGAGCCGGTGGTCGTTCTCGCGCCGGACCTCCCGGGCGTACGGGGACGACTCCCCGCCCCGGACGGCCTGCCACGCCTCCCGGGGGTCGAGCAGCTCGCACGTACGGTCCACCAGCCGCACCACACCGGCCACCACGAGGCGTTCCACGGCGCGCCGGACCACCGCCCCGACCTCCGGATCGACGTCCGCGTACCCCAGGTCCGGGCTGAAGACGGCCGGGACCGGGAGGGCGGGCGCTCCCGGCCGGTCCGCGCCGGGAGCGTGGTGGCGGTGCCCGTCCGGGACGCCGGACAGGCCCTTTGGAACGGTCGGCAGGCCCGCCGGGCCATGGCCCGGGTACGCCTCCAGCACGTAGCGCAGGTACGTCAGGGCCCCGGCCGCCGAACGCGTCAGCACCCCGGCGGCGGCGAGCCCGGTCCGATCGGGCGAGGGCAGCAGACCGTTCGTCGTCTTCAGACCGAACACCCCGCACCACGCCGCCGGGATCCGGACCGAGCCCGCCCCGTCGCTCCCGGTGGCCAGCGGCACCATGTCCGCCGCGACCGCGACCGCCGAGCCCGCCGAGGAACCGCCCGGGGTGCGGTCGGCCCGCCACGGGTTGACCGTACGGCCGTGGGCGCCCAGCCCCCACGTCTGCCAGGGCGTGCCGGGCCCGGGCAGTGAGGTCGCGCCGACCGGCACCGCACCGGCCGCGATCAGCCGTCGGGCCGCGTACGAACGGACGCCGGCCCGTCCCTTGACGGCGAACGGCAGGGCGCCCAGCGGGAGCGCGGAGGCGCGTTCCGCGTCCGCGACCGCGTGCTCGTGCCACACCTCGACGAACGCGGACAGACGCGGGTCGTCCCGCCCGATCCGTTCCAGGGCCGAGACCACGGCGCCCGTATCGCCCGGGCCCGTCAGGTGGACGCCCGCGCGTCCGTCCGTACCGCCCGTGTCCGTCACATGGGCGCCCGTACCGCCCGTGTCCGTCATCTGGCCACCCCCCCCCGCATCCGCCACACGGTCAGTCTCGCAGGGCGGCTTCCATCACGGCACGCGCGATCGGGGCGGCGCTGCCGCCACCGCTGATGTCGGCCCGGTGGGCGGCGGCGTCCTCCACGACCACGGCGACCGCGACGGCCGGGCCGCCCGCGTCCGGTGCCTGTGCCCAGGAGATGAACCAGGCATAGGGGAGGCCCGAGTTGTCGATGCCGTGCTGTGCGGTGCCGGTCTTGCCACCGACGGTCACGCCGTCGATCGCGGCGTTGGAACCGGTGCCCCGTTCCACGACGTCGACCATCATGCCCCGCAGCAGTGTCGCTGTGCGCGGGTTCATGGCCCGCCGGTAGGTGCGCGGCCCGTACCGGTGGACGACCGCGCCGCTCCTCGTGGTCGTACGGTCCACCAGATACGGGTGCTTGAGGTCGCCGCCGTTCGCCACCGCCGAGGCGACCATCGCCATCTGGAGCGGGGTCGCCGTCGTGTCGAACTGCCCGATCGACGACAGGGCCAGCTGGTCGTCGCTCATCTCGGTGTCGAAATTGCTCTTCGCCACCCCGGACGGGATCCGCAGCCCGGGGTCGTCGAAGCCGAACCGCCGTGCCGCCTCGACCATGCCCTCCAGACCGACCTGCACCCCCAGTTCCGCCATCACGGTGTTGCAGGAGACCCGGACCGCCTCGGCCAGCGAGGCGTTCTCGCAGCCCTCCGCCTCGTTGGGGAGCGTGGTCCGCGTACCGGGCAGCACGTACGGCGAAGGAGTGTCGGTCGCGGCGTCGGGATCGGTGACCACGTTCGCGTCGAGCGCCGCCGCCGCGGTCACGATCTTGAAGGTGGAGCCCGGCGGATAGGTCTGCCGGATCGCCCGGTTGAGCATCGGCAGGCGCTGGTCCGCGTTCAGCCGCCGCCAGGTGTCGGTGACGGACGGACCGGTGCCGGAGATCAGCCCGGGATCGTACGAAGGGGTCGAGACCAGGGCCAGGATCCTGCCGGTCGAGGGCTCGACGGCGGCGACCGCCCCCCGTCGTCCGTCGAGTCCCTCGTAGGCGGCGCGCTGCATCGAGGCGTCGATCGTGGTGACCACGTGGCCGCCGGGCTGCTGGCTCCGGGTGAGCTCGTTCCACAGCGGGAACGGGGCGAGCGCCGAGTCGGTGCCGGACAGGATGCCGTCCTCGGCGTGCTCGATCAGGGTGGTGCCGTACGTCTGCGAGGCGTAGCCGGTCACCGGCGCGTACAGCGGGCCGTCGCGGTACGTGCGTTCGTACGCGAGCTGCTCGCCGGTGTTCCTGGAGCCGGTGACGGACGTCCCGCCGACCAGGATGTCGCCGCGCGGCTGGCCGTAACGGGCGATGGTGAGACGGCGGTTGGCGGGGTTGTGGTCCAGGCTGTCGGCCTGGAAGACCTGGATGCGCGCGGCGTTCAGGAGCAGGGCCACGAGCAGCAGCAGACAGAGGGCGGCGGCCCGGCGGATGCAGCGGATCACGGCACGTCCTTCGGTTTCGGCGTCATGCCTTTCGGTCTCGGTGCCGCGCCCTTCGGTTCCGGCGCGATGACTCCGGTCTCCGCGTGGGCGGGCTGAGGCCGGCGGGCCTGGTCGCTGAGCCGGATCAGCAGCGCCACGATGATCCAGTTGGTGACGACGGACGATCCGCCCTGCGCGAGGAACGGCATCGCCATGCCGGTCAGCGGGATCAGCCCCATCACGCCGCCCGCGATCACGAACACCTGGAAGGCCAGGATCGAGGCGAGACCGATCGACAGCAGCTGCCCGAACGGGTCGCGCAGGGCCAGCCCGGCCCGGTAGCCGCGGGCCACGAGCAGCGCGTAGAGCAGGAAGATCGCGGTCAGCCCGGTCAGTCCGAGTTCCTCGCCCGCCGTCGCCAGGATGAAGTCGGACTTGGCGGCGAAGCCGATGAGGACGGAGTGGCCGAGCCCCAGCCCGGTGCCGAGCATCCCGCCCGCGGCGAACGCGAACAGCGACTGGGCCAGTTGGCTGGGCCCGCGGCCGGCGGCGATGGTGGCGAACGGGTCGAGCCAGTCCTGGACCCTGCTGTGCACATGCGGTTCGAGGGAGCCGACGACGAACGCGCCCACCGCGGCCAGCAGCAGGCCCACCGCGATCCAGCCGGTCCGGCCGGTCGCCACGTACAGCATGATCACGAACAGGCCGAAGAAGAGCAGCGAGGTGCCGAGGTCGCGCTCCAGGACCAGTACGCCGACGCTGAGCACCCAGATCGCCACGATCGGGCCGAGAACCCGGCCGGTGGGGAACTGGAGCTTCCAGATCCGGCGGCCGGTGAAGGCGAGGGCGTTGCGGTTCGCGGCGAGATACGCGGCGAAGAAGACGGCGAGCAGGATCTTGGCGAACTCGCCGGGCTGGAAGGAGAATCCGCCGACCCGGATCCAGATCTTGGCCCCGTTCACCGCGGGGAAGAAGATCGGCAGGATCAGCAGGACCAGTGCGGTGGCGACCGAAAGATAGGCGTAGCGCTGGAGCACCCGGTGGTCGCGCAGGAAGACGACCACGACGATGAAGAGCGCCACACCGAGCGTGGACCAGACCAGCTGGGTGGGGGCGGCCTGGTCCTTCGGGGTCTCCAGGTCGAGCCGGTAGATCAGCACCAGCCCCAGCCCGTTGAGCAGTACGGCGATGGGCAGGAGCAGCGGATCGGCGTACGGGGCGCGGAAGCGGACCGCGAGATGGGCGAGGAGGGCGAGCAGCCCGAGCCCGCCGCCGTAGCCGGCCACGTCGGGCGGGACGGCGCCGTTCCTGGCCAGCCCGACGGCCGCGTAGCCGTAGACCGGGACGAGAACGGCACCGCTGAGGAGCAGCAACTCGACTCCGCGCCGCTTGGGCAGACGCAGAGCGGGCGGGGGTGTGTCCGCCGTCGTTACGGTCATGCCACGCAACGTAGCAAGAGGCGGGGACTATTTCCCTTATGTCATAGCGGGTATGTCATGCCGGGCATGTCCTGGGGACATGTCCTGGCGGGACGTCGGCCGGGGCGTGTCCGACGTCGCGTCCGACGTCGTATCAGTCCTGGTGTGCCGACCCTCGTGGCCGACACTGTCAGCGCAGTCCTGGTGCCGGTTCTCATGGCCGACACTGTCAGCCGAGGCACGCCGGCCGGGGCACGCCGGTCGGGGCATGGGGACGGGCATGGCGACCGGGGCGCATCGGCGGGGGCATGTCAGCCCGGGTTGCCGCCCTGTGCCGCCGCGTCGTCCGGTCGCCGCGCGCGTGCGGTCCCGTCGGCGTCCGGTGGCCGTACGCGGTCCGCCCCTTCGCCCTCCGGCGGTCGGACGCACGTCCCGTCGTCGTCCGGCCCCACGTACTCCGGAAGCGTCAGTCGGGCCACCGCCCCGCCGCCGTCCGGGGCGTTGGCGAAGGTCAGCTCCGCGCCGATCACCGCGGCCTGCGCGACGGCGATGGTCAGCCCCAGTCCGTGCCCCTTGCCGCCGCTCTCGGTACGGAACCGTTGCGGGCCGCCGTCCAGCAGGTAATCCGGGAAGCCCGGTCCGTGATCGCGCACGGTCACCGTCGGACCGTCCACCGTCAGCAGCACCGGGGGCCGGCCGTGCCGGTGCGCGTTGGCGATCAGATTGCCCAGCACCCGCTCGACCCGCCGTCTGTCGGTCTCGACCCGTACCGGCGCGGGCGGCCGCGCGGGCGTGTGCTCCCGCCGCCGAGCCGCCCCGGCAGCCGTGCCCGCGCCCGCCCCCGTCGCGGTCTTCCCGTAGCGGACCTCGGTCTTTGTTCCGGACGCGCGCACCACGCGCTCGATGAGCGGCGCGAGTTCGAACACGTCGAGTTCGACCTGTTCCGTACGGGCGTCGAGCCGTGAGATCTCCAGCAGGTCCTCCGTCAGGGACCGCATCGCCCTGACCCGGTCGCGCACCATTTCGGACGGCCGCCCGGGCGGCAGCAGTTCGGCGGCGGCCGTCAGGCCGGTGAGCGGGGTGCGCAGCTCGTGCGCCACGTCGGCGGTGAAACGCTGCTCGGCCAACAGCTTGCGCTGGAGGGTGGACGCCATCGTGTCCAGCGCACCCGCGACGATCGCCACCTCGTCCTGCGGACGCGAGGGGTGCGCGGTGCGCGGGTCGTCGACCCGGGCGTCGAGGTCGCCCGCGCTGATCCGGCGGGCCACCTGGGCCGTCTGGTGCAGCCGCCGGGTCACCCGGGTGACGGCGAACGCGCCGACGAGCAGGGTGGCGCCGGTGGCCAGCAGCGAGGAGCCGACGATCGCCCGGTCGAGCGCGTTGATCGTGCGGACGCCCTGGCTGTAGTCGACCGCCGTGGCCAGGGCCCCGCCGTCGGCCGGGGCCGCTGCCCACATGGCGGGACGCCCGTCGCGGTCGCCGACCAGCGTGCCGCGCTCTCCTTGGACGGCCAGCGCGCGCAGGGCCGGGGGCAGCCCCGGCGGATCGACACCCGAGCCCGGCGGCAGGGCCTCGCCCGCTTCGTACGCGGTCGTGACCTGCGACAGCTGGAGCAGTGCCTTCTCGCGGGCCTCGGCAACGGTCGTGCGGGTCACCTCCCCGTGCACCAGCACGCTGAGCAGGGCGGCGAGGGCGCAGCACATCACCGTGATGAAGACGGCCGACTTCCAGGTGAGCGTCGCCGTCCAGGCCGGGACCCACCATCGCCGCCGCCCGGTACCGGACCGTCCGTCGCACCCGTGACGCCGGGCCGCCGTGCCCCGCCGGAGGCCGTACGGCCTCATCGCCGCTCCGCGGAGACGCCGACGGACGGGGTGGAGGCCGGGGCCGACGAGGCGTCCGGGACCGGGACCGGGCTCGGCCGGTCGGTCTCGACAGGGGATCGCGGTGCACGGGGCGAGGGCATCCGCAGGATCTCGTCCCGTGTCGGCAGCATGGCGCGCTGCCGGTCGTCCCAGGACCAGGCGGTGCGGTACTCGTACCCCCGGATGGCCGACGGCACCCGCATGATCAGGTCCCGCCCGGCCAGCTCGATGCTGATCACGGCGTCGGAGGTGGACAGGATCCGGGTCAGACCGCCCGCCTCCGGCTTGTAGACGCGCACGGAGATCTGCTGGCCGGGCAACCGGATGCCGAGCACCATCTCGTCCTTGCCGTCCCCCGTCAGATCACGGAAATAGGGGCGCAGCACCGGGCAGGTGGCCGGCTCGCGGGGGCAGGCATTGATGCGGCGGACGGTGTCGGCGGGGAGGTCCGTCGCGCCGCTGGACCGGTTGGAGTGCGCCTTCAGCCCGGCCCGCGTCACCGCGACCGGGTCCAGCCGGTGCACATCGCCGTCCGGCACCTCGATCCCCGGGATGCGTGCGGTCTCGCCCTCGCCGTAGTCGTACGGCGCTGCGGAGGCGGGCGGCAGCTCGGGCCAGAGCCGGGCGGGCCCGACGGCGTGCGGCACCGGTCCCGTGCTCCGCAGCTCGCCGCCCGCACCGCAGCCGGCCAGCAGCACGGCGCCCGCGGCGGCCCCGAGGGCCGACGCCGCACGGCACCGAACGCGGCGACGCGGACGCATGTCACGCTCCCTTCCCTGGGCACATGCCCCCCTCGGGCACATGCCCCATAGACCTTATTCGGAAGGAAGTCGTTCATCCTTATTCAGTACTGGCCGTATACCGGTGCGGTACAGGCGGTTCCGGCCGGCGCCGTCACGCGCGGGCCACGCCCGTGTTCGGCGCGTGACGGTGACGGGTTCGTACGGACGGGCTCGGGGTTCGCACGGACGGGTGCGGAGGCCCGCCGGATGTGTCCCGCCTCGGGCGAAGGGCCGAGGGCCGTAGCAGCGGCGAATGGCCGGAGAAGCATTGAGGGCCGGGCGGAAGGCCGCGATACTGACGACCGGCCCACGGGGGATCAAGGGAGGACACATGAGTCAGGTGGTCACGGGGACCATGGTGCGCGTCGAGAACGTCCACAAGTCGTACGGTCAGGGAGCCGCCGCCGTCCATGCCCTGCGCGGCGTCTCCTTCGACATCCCCCGCGGCGAGCTCGTTGCGCTCAAGGGGCGCTCGGGCTCCGGGAAGACCACCCTGCTGAACATCGTCGGGGGACTCGACGCACCGGACCGGGGCCGGGTCACCGTGGACGGCCTGGACCTGTCGGAACTCGGCGAGGACGGCCTGCTGGCGCTGCGCCGGGACCGGATCGGCTTCGTCTTCCAGTCCTTCGGCCTCATCCCGATCCTGACGGCCGCGGAGAACGTGGGCGTGCCGATGCGCATGCGCCGGGCCGACGTACGGGAGCGCGAGGAGCGGGTCGAGCTGCTGCTGTCCCTGGTGGGCCTCGCCGACCACGCGGCCCAGCGGCCCGGCGAGCTCTCCGGCGGCCAGCAGCAGCGGGTCGCCATCGCCCGCGCCCTGGCCAACAACCCCTCATTGCTGATCGCCGACGAGCCCACCGGGCAACTGGACGCGGAGACCGGCCATGCCGTGATGGAACTGCTGCGGGCGGTCGTGCGCAGCGAGCAGGTCACCGCCCTGGTGGCCACGCATGACGCGACGCTGCTCGACCTGGCCGACCGGGTGCTGGAACTGCGCGACGGGGAGATACGGGACGAGAGGGAGCGGTAGGCCGAGCCGTCGCCTGTCGGCCCTGCGTCGAAGACGGGCCCCGACCTGCTCCTCGTCACGTGGATCGGGGTCGTCGTCGGTCGGCCGTGAGGCCGGTGCCGGGTAGGCGGCGGGGACCGGGGACAGCCGGGGGCAGGGCGCGTCGATGTGGCGAGCGGCCCGGGTACCTGCTGTTCGGCCGCGGCCGACGATCAGCTCTGCCCGCTGTCGTCCGGCCATACGGTGATGTGGTCCTCCTCCAGCTCCAGTGCCACTCGGTCGCGCATGCCCAGCGCCCTCGTGTAATCGGCGGGCAACTGGAGGCGGCCGGCCCGGTCGAGCATCGCGTACTCGCGGGCCACCAGCGTCTCGTGGCCGGTGGTCTCGTCGACCTCGCTGCGGCGCAGGACCTCCGTGGAGGTGCGGCCGTCGCGGATGGCGACCGTGCGGCGGACCTCGGTGGCCACGGCACGGTCGTGGGTGACGATGACGATCGTGGTGCCCAGCTCCTCGTTCGCCGTGCGGAAGGCGGCGAAGATCTGCTGGGCGGTGTGGGAGTCGAGCTCGCCGGTGGGTTCGTCGGCGAACACCACCGCCGGGTCGCAGGCGAGGGCCACGGCGATGGCGACCCGCTGCTGCTGACCGCCGGACATCTCATGCGGGCGGCGGTCCCGGCAGTCGGCGACCTGGAGCAACTCCATGAGTTCCAGGGCGCGTTCGGCGCGGGCCCGGGCGCGGCGCCGCCCGCCCGCCAGCTGGAGGGGCAGGGCGACGTTCTGGGCCGCGGTGAGGTACGGCAGCAGGTTGCGGGAGGTCTGCTGCCAGATGAAGCCGACCACCTTGCGCCGGTAGTACAGGCGGTCCTTCGCGGTCATGGCCAGCAGGTTGTGGCCGGCTACCTCGGCCGCCCCGGCGGTGGGGGTGTCCAGGCCGGCCAGGATGTTCATCAGGGTGGACTTGCCGCTGCCCGAGGCGCCCACCAGGGCCATGAGTTCGCCCTTGCGGACGAGCAGGTCGAGGCCCTGGAGCGCCTGCACCTCCACACCGTCCGCCGAGAAGACGCGGACCAGACGGTCGCAGGTGATGAGGGCGTCGTGGCCGTAGGCGGGCCGATCGCGGGTGGCGGTCGCCTTGTCGGCCAGTTCGGCGAGGGTGGGATTCGTCGTCATCGGGCTCCTTGGTCGATGAGGGGCCGCGACCGGCCGGGCGCGCGCCGGGGCGGCCGCGTGCGGGCGGGGCCGCCAGGGTGGAGGCCGGGACCGCCGAGTCCGCCGAGGTCCGGGGCCGGGGCCGCCGAGTCCGCCGGGGGCGGGGGCCCCGGTCGCCGGAGCCCCCCGGCCGTGGCGCCAAGGCCGCCGGGGGCGGGGTGCGCTGCTCTTCTCACCTCGTGTCACCCGCTCTCAACTCCCGCACCGCTCCTCTTCTCCCCGCCCACCACGCCTGTACGCCGGCGATTCCCACCGTCACCGCCACCACGGCCAGCGCCGGCACCGTCAGCGACCAGGCGTCGGCGTGCAGCGGGGTCTGATCCGGGGGAGCGACCGAGGGCGGCAGGGCCACTGCGGTCAGGTCCATGCCGGGGGAAAGCAGGCGGATCGCGGCCCAGCCGGTCACGACGCCGCCCGCCGCGGCGAGCACGGCCTGGGGCAGGGACTCCAGGACGAGCAGGCGGCGGCCCTGCGCACGGGTGAGGCCCATGGTGCGCAGGCGGGCGAGCAGCGCGATGCGCTCGGGAGCGGCGCGCAGGAGTGACAGGAGCAGCGCGAGCACGGCGTAGCCGGCGCCTGTTGCCACCGCGGCCGTGTAGAGGTGCTCCACGCCGGACTGGAGGGGGGAGTCGACGTACCGGGCCCTCTCGTCGGCGCGGAGGCGGACCGACACCGCGTCCCCGGCCGCTTCGCGCAGGGCGCGGCCGTCCGCTTCCGGGCCCGTCACCAGCAGCGTCGTCGGCCTGGCCGCGGCGCCGAGACCGGCGCGGTCCACCACCAGGAAGTCGGCGCCCATCACGGCCGGAGTGCTGTCCCGGACGAGGACGATGCGGACGGTGACCCTGCGGCCGTCCTCCATGCTGAGGGGGAACGGAGCCGAGCCGTGGGCGTCCGCCACGCTCGGGGAGGCCACGGCGGGCAGTACGGCGCCGGCCCCCAGGTCGCCCCGGCCCTTCTTGAGGACTCCTTCGGAGAAGGCACCGAGTCCCGTCCGCCTCGTCAGCTCCGCGTAGCCGCCGGGATCCACGCCCACCACCGGCACGGCCTGACGTCCGTCGTTCGGCTTCGCCTGGTAGGTGACGCTCACCGCCGTCACCTCCCGCACGCCGGAGACCCGGCGCACCCGGTCGGTCAGCCCCGCGGGCAGGGAATCCACCGTCGACCTCAATCGGGCGTCGGCTCCGACGGCGAGGAGCGCCGCGTGGTCCCGGGCCTCGCCGATGCTTGCCAGGACCGAGCCGCCGAACGAGGCCGTGGTGAGGGCGGTGAGCAGGGCGAGCAGCGGCAGCACCGCGGACGCGGAACTGCGGCCGGCCCGGGCCAGGGACAGATGGCTCACCACGCCGCGCAGCCGCCCGGCCGGGCCGGCCAGGCCACGCAGGGGGAGGGGGTAGAGGCGGACCAGCAGCAGCGCGGCGATCACCCCCACCAGCACGGGCGCCGCCGCGATCAGCTGATCGCCGGGCCCGCCGGACGTGCCCTGCCGGCGCAGGGTCACCACCGCGGCGGCGGCCACCGTCACCAGCGTCAGCTCGGCGACCGTGCGTCGCCGGGACGGTCGTACGGACGTCACGTCCTGGCGGAGCGCGGGGAAGCGGACCTGCCGGTGGGCGGCCGCCGCGCGCAGCGGAAGGGTGGCGCAGGCGACGACCGTGACCGCGAGGGCGGCCAGTACCGCGGGCAGGGCCCGGGCGCCGGGGAGGGCCCACATCGCCACGGCCAGGCCGAGCGCCCCGGCCGGGACGGCGACCACCGCCGTCTCCGCGAGCAGGCGGGCGGTGAGACCCGGCAACGAGGCTCCGCGGGCGCGCAGCAGGGCCAGTTCGGTGCGGCGGCGGTCGGCGGCCAGGCCGCCCGCCATCACCAGCACGACGACGGCGACCGTAGCGCTGCCGAACGCCGCGATCGAGATCAGCGGGGAGATGCCGGAGTGCAGGCGGGAGTAGGAGGTGAGCACGTCGTCGAGGTCGGTGGCGGCCTCCATGAGGAGGTCGGCGGCCTCGCGCGCCTGCTGGAGACTGGGGCCCGACTCCAGGGCCGCGATCGCGGATTCGAGCGCGCCCAGGTCACGGTGGCGCAGGGTGTCCGGGGCGGGGGCCAGTCGCCAGTAGCGGTGGGGCAGCTCCTCGACGCGCAGGAGCACGGGGGCGGCCTCGGGTGCCAGCAGCAGGGTGCCGAGCCAGTACCGGGGCGAGTCCTGGTCGGCGGGCGATATCGGCGTCAGCGCGGGCGTGCGCAGCAGGGGCTCCGCCGACCAGTAGGCGCCGTCCCGGTCGCGCGGGGCGACGATGCCGGTGACCCGGACGGTGAGCGTGCTCTGGTCCGCGCTGGGGATGTGCAGGACCGATCCGACCTTGATGCGCAGGCTCTTGGCGGTGTCCGCGCTCACCGCCGCCTCCACCTCGGGCGTCGTCGCGGTGACCGTGCCGGACGCGCGTGGCAGACGGCCCTCGCGCAGCCGGGCGTGGTCGGCCAGGCCCGCCTGCGCGACGAGGGCGACCCGGGCGGGCAGCCCGCTCGGCCGGGGCAGCCAGGGGTCGGACACCTCGTGGTTCACGGAAGTGGTCACGCCGTACGACGACTGGCCGAGGTCGGGGACGAAGGGGCGCCGGACCGTGCCGAGGATGCTGTCGTAGTCGCTCTTCATGGTGTCGGGGCGCATGAGTTGCTCGCGCTGGCCCTGCGACATTTCCACCGTCATGGGCGCCGGGGCGGACAGACGGACGACGCTGCGGGAATGGGGCGTCTGTTCGACGGAGCGGCGCAGGCCCGCGTCCTCGTCCCGCTCCACCGCGCGCGGGAACGCGGCGGCCAGGCAGGCGGTCACCGCCACCAGCAGCGCGAGGGCGAGCGCGGCCCCGGGGGCCGACCGCAGACGGGTGCGGACCCAGGGGGCGGCGGCACGCTCCCCACGCCTGAACGGGATCATCACGTCACTCCCCTTCCCGCAGCACCCGCACCGGATCGGCCTGTCGCGCCGCCAGCAGCGCCACGACGACGACCGGGACGGCGGCCACGGCCGTCAGCAGCGCGGCCACCCGCAGCGGCGGCAGTTCCACCAGCAGAGCCGGCACCGGGCGGGCGGCCTCGCCGGTCAGGACGATG
The DNA here is from genome assembly GCF_043204165.1 of Streptomyces sp. NPDC047982. Classification (NCBI taxonomy): domain Bacteria; kingdom Bacillati; phylum Actinomycetota; class Actinomycetes; order Kitasatosporales; family Streptomycetaceae; genus Streptomyces; species Streptomyces sp. NPDC047982. Next base: position 54,398 of record NZ_JBIDBS010000009.1, read on the forward strand.
AGCGGCAGCACCGCGCGGGTCAGGGCGATGCCCAGGCCCGTGCCCACGGCCAGCGCCAGCGCGACCAGGACGCCCTGCTCGGCCACGACGGCACGGGCCAGCCGACGGCGCGGGGCACCCAGCGCACGCAGGATCGCGAACTCGGCGTTCCGCTCCCGCAGCGCCCCGGCCGCGCTCACCGCGAACCCGAGCGCGGCCAGGACGGCCGCCGCCCCGGCCGCTGCGGTGAACGCGGCCTCCGGGCCCGCCCCGAACGGGTCGTCGCGCAGCTCGGCGGCGATCTCGTCGCGCACGACGATCTGCCCGGGATCGAGTTCGGGCCGGGCGCGCAGAGCGGTGGCGATGCCCGCGGTGTCCGAGGGCGAGTCCGGCCGCAGCCACCACTCGTTGGGCGCGACCGCGGCCCCGTAGCGGGCCTGGAGGACCCGGTTCACGGCGCGCAGATCGAGGAGAACGGCGCCGCCGTCGCCGTCCTGCTCCCCGCCCCGGGTCGTCGGCAGCTCCCGCAGGGCGCGCACGATCCGCACGGGAACGTTCTGCCCGTCGAAGGCGATGTCCATCGTCTGACCGGGGCGGGCGCCGGTCGAGGCGAGGAAGCGGTCGGTGACGAGGGCGGCCACCGCGGTGGCCTTGGGCTGTGTCACCTGCATGCGCAGCGTCAGTGACGGGCTGAGCGAGGACAGGTAGGACGGGACGTAGCCCGTGCCGTACACCACGGTCGGGCGCGCGGCGGGGCGGACGCGCGGACGGGTCGGCGAGGTGCTGGAGTCGGACGGGCCCTGCCCGTTGGTGTCGCAGTCCGCCGTCCAGGACGCCGGCAGGGGCACACGCTGGGCTGTGCCGGCGGCGGTTGTCGCGGTCAGGGCGTCGAGGGTCAGGGTGTGCTGTTCGGCGTGGAGGGACGGCACGGGCAGCACGAGCTGTACCCCGGTGAGCGTCAACGGTCCGTGGTTTGTCGGCAGATCGACGGACAGCGTGTGCGGACGCCCGTCGGCGGGGAGGTCGCCGGACGGCAACGCGTAGGGGACGCCGTGGCCGTCCTCCAACGTCAGGGTCACGGTCGCCGCGCTCTCGGTGTCCCGCACCGAACCGAGCAGGGTCGCCGTCAGCGTCAGCCGGGTCGCCCCGGCGGGCACCCGCGCGCCCGCCGTCTCACCCGACGGGCCCAGCTCCGCCAGCAGCCGCTTCATCGGGGCGGGCGCCAGGTCGGGGCGCAGCAGGACGGTGTCCGCCGCGTTCGCGGTGTCCAGTGTCAGCACCGTCGCCGTGCGCCGCCCGGACAGCGTCAGGGTCTTCCGCACGGCGGGGACGGCCTCGCGCACGTGGGGCACGGCCGCGTATTCCTGCGTGCGGCCGAGCTCGTCGCCGCTGGTGCCCAGGATCCGCACCGGCGCGCCCGCCGCGAAGTCGGCCTGGTCGTCCTGCGAGCGCTCCCAGGAGGAGCCCTGGCCGATCGCCAGTACGCCGAGCGCGACGGCCAGGACGAGCAGCAGTACGGGACCGGCGCCGCGCCCCGGGCGGCGGCTGAGCTGCCAGCCGGCCAGCGCCGCGGCCAGCCCCCGCCCGCCCGTCGCCCGGCGCTCGGCGATCCGGGCGGCCAGCGGCAGCAGACGCAGGGTCAGGACCGCGCCCGCCAGCAGCGCGAGGGCGGGTGCGGCGACCAGCAGCGGGTCGATGCCCAGGGCGCCGGTCGTGTCCGCGCTCACCGCGCCCGACGTGCGGCGGGCCAGTTGCCAGTAGGCGACCCCGGCCACCGCCACCAGCCCCAGGTCCGCCCCGGCCCGCAGCGGAGCGGGCAGGGCGCGGGCGCGGGACGTGCGGAATCCGGTCGACGCGACCGCCGGCAGGGTCACCGCCAGCGCGCACCCCAGCGCCACCCCGGCCGCCGTCAACCACACGCCGAGCCGTCCGCCGGCCGACACCTCAAGCTCCAGCCCGAGCCGGGCCAGCGCCCCCTGCCCGGCCAGCAGCCGGACGAGCGGGCCCGCCAGCAGCGGGGCGATCAGCAGCGCGGGCCCGGCCAGCAGCAGCGCCTCCCGGGCGGCGAGGCCGGCGAGGGCGGGGCGGGAGGCGCCGCGGGCGCGCAGCAGCCGGGTCTCGCCGGTGCGTTCGACGGCGAGCAGCCGGGCCACGAGCAGCAGCGCGCAGGCCGCGAGCAGGGCGAGCTGGAGGGCGACGATCAGGAGGGTGGAGCGGGAGACGAGCAGGGAGCGCTCGACCCGGTCGAGGACCTCGGGCAGGGCGGTGCTCGCGGTCGTCCCGCCGACCGTACCGCCCTTGCTGCCGTCCCCGGTGGGCAGCTTGAGCAGGGCCGGCCCGGTGCGTGCGGAGGTGCGCAGGGTGTCGATGCGGTCGGCGGTGAGGCCGGCGAAGTCGGCGGAGGCGAGCCACCCCGACCCTCCGCCGCTCACCCGGCCGCCCGTGACGACAAAGGGCGTCGTCAGCAGGGGGCCGTAGGTGGTGAAGGAGGACGTCCGTACGCCCCGGCCGCCCAGTTCGTCCAGAAGCCAGTAGGGGGAGGCCGGGTCGGCGGGCCGGTACACGCCGGTGACCAGGATCCGCACGGGCGGCCCGTCGAGCCGGTCGGTGAGGGTGAGGCGGGCGCCCGGTGCCAGTCGCAGCCGCCGCGCGGCGGTCTCGGGCATCGCCACCTCGACGTCCGGCGCGCCCGCGCGGGGCAGGCGCCCCTTGCTGAGCCGCACCTGCGTGGAGTCGAGCGCCGCGAAGTGCGTGAGGTCGGGCTTGTCGTCGGGCCGGGTGGCCGCGGCCCGGGTGGTTGCGGGCAGGGCGTACGGGCCGGAGCGCACCAGCGTCCGCACGGTCACCGGCAGCCCGTCGAAGGTACGGCGCGCTCCGTCGCGTACGGCGGCGTCGGCGGCCCGGCGACGATCGGCCGTCACCTCGGCCTTGACGACCAGCGCGGCATCGGCGGCGTTGCGCGGATCGGCCAGCGAGTGGCGCAGGGCCGCGTCGCCGATCGCGGTCGAGTAGGCGGCCAGGGCCGCCAGCACGGAGGTGGTCAGCAGGACGGTGACGAGCGCGGCGGCGATCAGCGGGCGATGCGCCCGCGCCCTCGCCAGGACGAGCGTGGTACGCCCCGAACGCCCCGCGAAGCGCCCCCCGAACATCGCCACTCGGCTTCCCCCAAGCCTCTGTTGTCACTGTCGCCTCAGACCTTCCGGTGATGTTGTCAGACCGGGCGCGGCGAGGTAAGGGATGGTGAAGCGGGCTTGACCGGATTGTGACCGGAAGTCGGTGTTCTATGAACGGAGTTCGGGCTGTTGAGCGCACACTCCGGCGCGTCGGTCCACGGCGCCGCCGCGTACGTCAGGCGGTTCCACCAGGCCGTCCCGTGCTCCTCGGACAGGCCGAACCCCTTGACGGCGACCCGCGTGTGCCGGCGGCCGGAAGGACCCTTGCGGAGGGAAGGGCGAGGCAGGTGGTCGCTCTCAACTCTGGTACGGATTCCGGCCGGGCCCGCCCGGCGCGTACCCCGGGTGTCCCTGCCCCTGCGCCGGCCCGAACGGGTTGCCCTGCTGCGCGGCCACGTGCTGTGCCAGCAACTGTTCCGCCTGCTCCTTCGCCATCTGCTGCTCGCCGCCGCAGAACGTGCACTGCGTGGCGAACTTCGTCGAGAACGGGAACAGCGGCACGAAGAACAGCGTGAACTTGGTGACCCGCTTGCGCAGCGTGTGCGCGGCCGGATTGCCGCACCAGCCGCAGACCAGCGTCAGCACGGCCAGTTGGTACAGATATCCCCGCGTACCAAAAATGATCACGTCGTGGGTCCCTTCCCCGTTTCGCCCAGGAGCGCCTGCCGACAGAACGCCAGCAGTTGTTCGTCCTCGTACGTGTCGTGGCTGCCGAAGGTGCCGTCCATCGCGTTGTGGCGGCGCACGGAGGCGAGCTCGGCGCGCAGCACGCCCGCCGCCTCCGGCCCCGCGGCGGCCCCCATCCGCGCCAGGTACCGTGCCACGCGGACCCGGGACTGACGGCTGCGCTCCCAGGCCGCCAGCAGCACCGGAACGGACTCCTCGGCCCGCCCCGAAACCTCCCACAACGCGGCCGACGCGTCCACCCGCAGCCACAACTCCTCGTGGTGGAGCAGCGCACGGAGCCGGGGCACGGTCGCCGCCGCCCGCGTCCCGAGCCCGGCCACGGCGTTCACGGCGGCGCGCACCTCGTGGACGCGCTTCGCCCGCAGCCCCTCGGTCAGCGCCGGCAAAACGGCGTCGGCGTCCCCGCTCACCGCCCACAGGGCCGAAGCCGCCTCGATCGCCTCCGCCGCCGGGACGGCCCCGGGACGGTGCAGCAGCGCGCGCAGTTCCGGCACGGCGCCGTGCGCGGCGGGGCCGAACGAACCGAGCGCCCGCAAAGCCGCCGTACGCAGCCACTCGCCCCGGTACGCCGGAGCGCCGCGCAGCACCCTCAACACCTCCGGCACCGCCTCGTCCGCGGGTATCGCGGTCAGGGCCATCAGCAGCGGGCTCGCCCGGTCGTACGCCGCCTCGTCCAGCCGGACCTCACCCAGCCTGCGGCGCAGCACCTCCGTCAACGGGGCCGCCGCCGTCCCCAGGAAGCCTATGGTGAATCCCACGTCGTGGGGTATCTCGCGCCGCTCCAGGGCCGTGGCCAGCGCCGGTACGGCACGGGGGTCGCCGAGCCGGGCCAGCGCCTTCACCGCGCTGCCGAGCGCCGGCGGGCCGGTCGGCCAGTCCCGTACCCATGACGAGGGGTCCGCCGCGACCCGCGCCGCCAACGCGTCGGCGGCGGGCGCGGCCAGCCCGAAGAGGTCCTCCAGCACCTGCGCGGCGGTGCCGGACAGCCGGGGCTCGGGCGTGGCGAGCTGTTCGCCGACCAGGCGGACCAGCTCGTCGTAGGACCCCCGCCAGACCCGGATCAGCGCGCTGCTCATCCGGAGCGCGTCGATCCGCTGCTGGTGGTCGGGACTGCGCAGCTGATCGCTCAGCAGCGCCGTGCGCTCGGCGACCCGGTCGTCGAGGCCGGTGTGGAGCGTACGCAGCAGATCCGCCGTCCAGGGCGCGGTGCGGGCCACGACCCCCTCGCCAGACAGCGCCCGGGCCTGGCCCGGGCGGGCCGCGGGCACGGCCCGCTCCTCCGACCCCGGCTCCCCGGCGCCGGACGCCTCGGCGGGCGCGTCCAGGGCCGCGATCACATCGGCCGCCGGGCCGGGCCGGGTCTCGCCCGTGCCGTACGCGGCCGGGGCGGAACGCCACGCGGGGGTCTGGCGCAGTTGCCGCAGCAGGCCCGTCACCATACGTACGACGTCACCCGGCAGCGCGTCCGGCGCGCACCGTGCCAACTGGGCCAGTGCGGCGAGCCGCAGCCCCGGCGGGAACCCCTCGCCGGTCAGCCGGGTGAGCCAGCCGGCAGCCTGCCCGGCCAGCGAACGATGCCGCAGCGCGACCCGCCCGGCCGCCTCGACCAGCGCGAGCCGTACCTCCTCGGACGGCTCCACCGGCAGCCGTTCCCGCAGCAGCGCGAGCACCCGCGACGGGTGGGCGTGCAGTCCGGCGAGCGCGAGCGGCGCGGCGAGCCGCACCCCCGGGTCCTCGTCGGCCATCAGCTCGCAGAACACCCCGGCCCCCGCGGTGACGGCGGTCGCCGCCATCGCGTAGTTCGCCGCTCCCTCGATCTCCTCCTCGGCGATCTCGTCCTCGTCGTCCTCGCCCAGATCGATGCCGCCGATGCTGGTGAGCAGCTCCACGATGCTGCCCCGGTCCTGGATGCCCGGATCCACGACCAGCTCGAAGAGAAAAGGAATGCAGGCCAGCGTGCAGGCGTACACCTCACCCTGGTGGTGCACGGCCCCGTACATGCCGTCCAGCGCCGCTTCGCGCAGCACCGGATCGTCGGACGCGAGCCCCCGTAGCATCGCCGGCACGTCATCGGCAGGCCCGTAGGCATGCTCCATCGAGGCCCAGTCGACCTCGTCGATCCCTGCGAACACGCCCTCGCCTCCCCACGCGATTCACACCAAGCAGTGTTTGCCAGAGTGTGCACCACGGTCCGACCGTGTGCCCTCTGCATGCGTTCTTTTCCTGACGGACATGACAAAGTTCTTGTCATGCGCTATCGGACCGCCGGGCGGAACGATCTCCTCCAATGCACGTCACCGCAGGTCGCCCGAACGCCGACCGTTCGTCGGCCGCCGACCGTGAACGGCGGCTGTCGGCCGTCCGCTCCCCGCCGGCCGGGCCGCTACCCGTCGGGCCGTCCGGGAAACCGGAGCCGCCGGGTTCGGCGGGCGCATGCGCGTGATCACTTCCTCTCCTGCGGTCGCGCCGAACGGCCGGTCCGGCTGCCACTGGGCCCGGTCGCGTGCGTGTCCGCCGCAGGTCTCCATTCCGCCGCCGCCGCGCGAGCTTGATCGTGGCTGGTCAAGAAAACCACAACAAGTCGGGGGCGGGAGAGAGCGGGGACGGGCAGTGGAGGGTGGCACAGGGGAGAGCGGGGACGGGCCGGGGGAGTGGCACAGGAGAGAGAGGGGGAGGCGGTGGGGGACGGGAGAAGCGGGACAGGGGCATGGAGGCAGCGGCCGGGCGGGGGCCGGAGAGCGCTTCAGTCCCTCGTCGGCAGTGGCCGAGACCGTTCCGGGTCGCCGAGCGGCCCGAGCAGATCGCCGTACCGCGCCAGCCTGGCCGCCATGTCACAGGCCCGGAAGACGAGCTCTCCGGGCGACCGGCACCCCTCGATCTCCTCCCAGGTGACGGGCGCGGAGACCGTCGGCTCGGGGCGGGCGCGCAGGGTGTAGGGGGTGGCGGTCGTCTTCGCCGCCGCGTTCTGGCTGAAGTCGATGAACACCTTCCCCGGCCGCAACGCGCGCGTCATCCGGTGGACCACGAGGTCGGGAAGCGCCTCCTGGGCCTCGACGGCCAGCTTCTTCGCGTAGGCCGACACCCGCTCGGCGGGAGTCGGCTCCACCGCCACGAGGAGATGGAGCCCCTTCGACCCGGAGGTCTTCCCGCAGGCGAGGAGCCCGTCCGCGGCCAGCCGCTCGCGCAGCCACCGAGCCACCGCACAGCACTCCACCACGGTCGCGGGCGCACCGGGGTCCAGATCGAACACCATCCGGTCGGCGGTCCCGGGCGCCCCGGCGCGCCACTGCGGGGTGTGGAACTCCACCACGAGGTTGGCCGCCCACATCAGCGCGGCCAGGCCGTCCACGACCACCTGCCTCGCCTGCTCGTCCTCGCGGTGCGGCACCGGAGTGGTCCGTACCCAGGACGGCGTACCGGGTGGCGGATTCTTGGTGAAGAAGCACTGTCCGTCGGGGCCGTCGGGATAGCGCAGGAAGGAGACGGGCCGGTCGCGCAGATGGGCCAGCAGGGGCTGGGCCACCGCGGTCGCGTAGTAGTGCAGCACCTCGCCCTTGGTCGTTCCGGTGGCCGGATACAGCACCTTGTCGAGATTGCTGAGCGCGAGCCTTCGCCCCTCCACCTCTGTGATCGGCGTCATACGATAAGAGTCACATGATTTCTGTGCATACATGTGCAGAACGGGCATCGAGTGCGACTCGTACGCGCCCAAACGCATCCATCCAGACCTCATGCGCACAAGGGGCGAACAGTGAGATCCATATGGAACGGCGCCATCTCCTTCGGGCTGGTCAGCATCCCGATCAAGCTGGTCAACGCGACCGAGAGCCACTCGATCTCGTTCCGCCAGATCCACCTCGCCGACGCCGGCCGGATCCGGTACCGGAAGGTCTGCGAGCTCGACGGCGAGGAGGTCTCCGCGGCCGAGATCGGCAAGGCGTACGAGGACGCCGACGGCTCGATGATCCCGATCACGGACGAGGAGCTCGACGCGCTCCCGCTCCCCACCGCCAAGACGATCGAGATCGTCGCCTTCGTGCCCGCGACCTCGATCGACCCGCTCCAGATGGACGCGGCGTACTACCTCTGCGCCAACGGAGTACCGGCGGCCAAGCCGTACACCCTGCTCCGGGAGGCACTGAAGCGGAGCCGGAAGGTCGCCGTGGCGAAATACGCGCTGCGCGGGCGGGAACGGCTCGGCATGCTGCGGGTGGTCGACGACGTGATCGCCATGCACGGCCTGCTCTGGCCGGACGAGATCCGCAGCCCCGAGGGCGTCGCGCCCGAGGCCGACGTCACGGTGCGCGATGCCGAACTCGACCTGGCGGACACGCTGATGGAAACCCTCGGCGAGGTCGACATGGACTCGCTCCACGACGACTACCGGGAGGCCGTCGAGGAACTCGTCGCGGCGAAGGCCGAGGGCCGGACCCTGGAACCCGAGAAGGCGGGGGCTGCCGGCGGCAAGGTCATCGACCTGGTCGCCGCCCTGGAGAAGAGCGTCCGGGAGGCCAAGGAGGCCCGCGGCGAGGCGACGCCCACCGAGGAACGGGAACCGGGCGAGGAACCGGCGGAGGGCTCCATGGCCGAGGTCACCTCGCTCACCGGTCGCAAGAAGGCGGGCGGCACCGGAGCGAGGAAGAAGACCGCGGCACCCCCCAAGAAGGCCGCCGCGAAGCAGCCGAAGTCCACGACGAGCCGGGCGCCCGCCAAGAAGACCGCGTCACGGTCGACGGCGAAGAAGTCGACGACCGCCAAGACGCCGACGAGGAAATCCACCACGAAGTCCGGCACCAAGTCGGCCACGAAGAACACGACGTCGCGCAAACGCACCTCCGCGTGATCCCGAGGGTTGTCAGGAGAGCCGTAGTGAAGGCCGTCGGACGGCCGTCACGAGGACCGGTGAAGGCCGCCGCCCCTTCGTGCCCCGCTCGTGCGGGACGACAGGGACGACAGGGGCGACCGGTCGCGGCGGCGGGGGCGCCTGCAACGGAGGAGCAGGAGCGGTACGCCGAACGCGGTCAAGGACGGCACCGTGCCCCCGACATTCCGTACGTCATACGGGCGAGCGCCCCCGCGCGGCGTGCCTCCGCGCCTATGCTCACGGCATGGAGCAGAGCGAAGTGGTGAAGCGCGTGGTGGGCATCCTCACGGAGGCGGGCGAGATCCGCCGACTGCTCGAAGAGAGCGGGGACCGCGACGACGTGGAGGCCGATTCGTCCGTGGTGACCGCGCTCCTGAACGAGACGATGCCCCGGATCACGATCCCCGAGGACGCCACCATCGAAGAGGTCGCGGCCCTCGTCGGCCACGAGGTCGGCGGCGCGGTGGAACAGCTCGTCGGCGCGTTCACCCTGGCCTTCGCGATGCTCGCCCAGGTACACGACTCCGGTCAGACGGATGTCTCCTCCGCCGATGTCCTCCAGGACCTGGCGCTACGGGCGGAACAACTCGGCTCCGGCGGTCCGGAGGGGATGGGTGCGTAGCCCGGCCGGCCGGGCCCGAGCCGGTCGAGGAGCCCCGTCCGTCGCCTCCCGGACACGACGTCGCGGTGCCGCTCGGGTCGGGTCCGCTTCACCCGTGGGGCCAAAGACACCCCCTGCGTCCCTGCCCCTCGTAGGCTGACACCCATTAGCTGATACGAGCACCAGGGCCGGAGCAGGCGTGGGAAGAGTTGCGAAGAGTCTCACCGAGGCGAACCTCAAGGCGCTGGCAGGCGCCCGTTCCTTCGAGCGCGGGGCCGGATATCTCGACGCGGTGTCCGGGATCGAGGTCGGTGAGGTCTCGGCCACCGCGACCGTCCACGGCACGGAGCGGTACGAGGTGGAACTGACGCTGGACGGACCTCGCGGCCTGTCCGGCGAGTGCGACTGCCCGTACGGCCAGGAAGGCAACTTCTGCAAGCACCTGGTCGCACTCGGCCTGAGTCTGCTCGCCGACCGGGCGAGCCTGCCGAAGCAGCGGAAGGCGGCCCGGAGCCGGGCACAGACCCTCGACGCCTGGCTGTCCGGCCTGTCCAGGGAAGAACTGCTCGAACTCGTACGCGACCGGATCGCCGAGGACCGGCAGTTCCGGCGCCGTCTGGAGCTGCGGGTCGCGAGCAGCCGAGGGGACCTGGCCTGGGCCCGGTCCCGGATCCGTGAGCTGCTCGACATCGGTCCGTTCACCCAGTACGGATACGTCGAGTACGCCGCCGCCCGTGCCTACGCCGACCAGGCCGGGCAGGCGGCGTCCGCGATCAGGGAACTGACCGGCTCCGGCCGGGGCGCCGACGCGATCACCCTGGCGGGGGAGGCGATCAGGCTGCTGGGCCGGGCGGCGGAGAACGTCGACGACTCCGACGGATGGCTCGGGCAGGTCGGCGCAGCCCTTGCCGACGCCCACCACGACGCATGCCGCGCGGTCGGCCCCGACCCGGAGGAACTCGCGCACTGGCTCGTCCAGCACGTGCTCCACGACGACAGCGACTTCACGGACATCGATCCGCTCGACTACGAGGACGTCCTCGGCGAACGGGGAATGACGGCGCTGCGGAGACACGCGGTGGAGGCGTGGCGGGCCAACCGCACCGGATGGGCGCAGAAGTATCTGATGGAACGCCTGGCCAAGGCGGGAGGCGACATCGACATGGTGATCGCCGTACACGCGGCCGACCTCGCCCCGGACGGTTCCACCCACCTGGTCGTCGCCCGGGAACTGGACACCGCGGGACGGCCCGCCGAGGCCCTGGAGTGGGCGGAACGCGGCATCCGCGACACCGAGGACGCCGCCGACCTGGACGCAGCCCTCGTCGACTACCTCGCCGACCGCTACACACAGGCGGACCGGCTCCCCGACGCCCTCGCCCTGCGCCGCGCCCACTTCGACGCCCACCGCACCCTGCGGGCCTACCAGCACCTGCGCGCCGCCGCCCGGACCGCCGACGGCTGGCCGGCCGAGCGCGAGCGGGCACTGGCCCTGCTGCGCGCGGACGCCGAACGACAGCCGGGGCGCCACAGCGGTTCCGCCCTGGTCGACGCCCTGCTCGACGACAAGGACATCGACACCGCCTGGCAGGCCGCCACCGAAACCGGCGCCCATGACCGCCAGTGGCTCGCCCTCGCCGACCACGCCCGCCCCGACCGCCCCTCCGACGCCCTCGACGTCTACCTGCGCCTGGCCGAACCGCTCACCCGGCAGACGGGCAACGCGATCTACGAACAGCTCGTCGGCCTGCTGCTGAGCATGCGCGACTGCCACCGCCGCCTGGACACGCCGGACGAGTTCACCGCGTACGTGACCGCCCTGCGCACCACCCAGAAACGCAAGCGCAACCTGATGCGGCTGATGGACGAACACGGCCTCTGAACCGGGCGCGGGCGGGCCGCAACCGCCCGCACCCGTCCCCGCCACAAGCGGGTGCCGCCTACCACCGAGTGAACGACAGAACGCCCCGCGCCGGATTCCAACCGGCATGGGGCGCTCGTCCGTTGCGTGAGTGTCAGCCCTGGGCGGCGTACGCGACGAAGGTCCCCCAAGCCGTGGGCGAGAGGGCAAGCTCAGGGATGCTCAGGTTCTTGGAGTCGCGGACATGGACGGCGGAAGGACAGGCCGCGACCTCGACGCAGTTGTCACCCTGTGAGCCGCTGTGGCTCGACTTGTGCCAGGAAACGGCGACTTCGACGCAACTGTCTCCGTCGCCGCTGCTGTAACTGCTCTTGAACCAGGTCAGTTCTTCCGTGCTCATAGCGCTCCTCGCATCTGCCGCAACAGGCTCAGCGAGTCCTTCAAAGAGAGAGCCTGCGCACGCATCCTGGCATACCGCCGTTGGAGCACGCTGACCTCTTTCGGGTCGGAGAAGAACAGCCCGCCACGCTGACCCTCGTTGTAGGCGAACCACTTGGTGTCTGGTGTCTCCAGCAGTTGCATAGGTCCGGCCAATCCGGCATGCGACGGCATCACCGTCGGCATGACCTGCACCTCCAGATTACGCAGAACGGCAGCCTCCAGCACGTGGTCGATGAGCCCTCGCGTAACTTCCGAGCCACCTGTCTGGCGCCGGAACAGGTGCTCCTCAATGATGAACCCAAACGTCGTGTTCACCCTGTCGCCGAGAAGGTACTGTCGCTCGGATCGAGCTGCCCATTGTGCCTCGATCTGTTCATCGCTCAGCGACGGCAGTTGATCCATGAACAGCGCGCGAGCGTATGGTTCAGGCTGGAGCAACCCTGGAATCATGCGGCACTCGTACGTGTACAAGGCGACCGCCGTCCGCTCCAGCCGCGCCCACTGCCGGAACCAACTCGCCAGCCCCGCCTGCCGCGACAGATGCGGTGCCGCCTTCCGCAGCGCCCCCGTGTTGCCGAGCGCCGCCTCGGCCCGTTCCACGAAGTCGTCGTCCGGCATGCGCCGGCCCTGCTCGATCGAGGCGACCGTGTGCTTCGAGAAGCGCACCAGGCGGCCGAACTCCTCGCGGCTCAGACCCGCGTGTTCCCGTAGGGCCTGGACGAACGCGCCGAAGGTGCGCAGACTGTCCGAGGCTTCCGGCTCGGAACCGGTTCCGGCCTCGCCGCCTGCCGCTGCTTCCGTGCAGCCGTCCGTGTTCTCGTAGGCCACCGTTGTGCACCTCCCGCGCACCCGCCCCGCCGTGCCGCTTCTGACGCCGCTCATCGTCACACTCAGTGCTGCGTACCGTCCACCGAGTGTGTGCGTACGCTGACCCAGCGTACGCAGGTCGAGCCTGGTGAACGCCCATGATTACCCGGCACATTGGGCGCATGACACCACCAGCCGCCCCCACGGCCCATCAAGTCCCGGTTACCGTACGTGTGTTCACCCAACGGTTCAGCTCGACCCCGCGCGGCGCTCGCCTCGCCCGCCATCTCGCGCAGCATCAACTCGATGCCTGGGGTTTTCCCTACGGCGGCCACGTCTCGGACACCGCCGCCGCGCTCGTCGCCGAACTCGCCGCCAACGCCGCCACGCACGGGCGCGTGCCAGGCAGGGACTTCGAGGTCGTGCTGACCCTGTCCGGCGGCCTTCTCCGGATCGCGGTCTCCGACACCTGCGGTGAACTTCGGCCCCGCAACCCCCGCACGCCCTACCCGGCCCCTGCACCGCTCGCCGAGACCGGCCGGGGCCTGTTCCTCGTGGCGGCGCTCGCCGACCGGTGGGACGTGATCGAGCGGGAGCCCGTCGGCAAGACCGTCGTCGCGGAGCTGGACCTGCCGCGCTGACCGCCGCCGTACATCACCCCGCCGGTACGGCCGGACTGCCGCGTCGTCGGACCGGGGCACGCACGTGGAGCCTGCCCCGAGGCCGGTCCGGCAGGGGAGCGGGGACTTTGCTCGGGGCAGGAGGCGGAACGGAGCGGCGCGGGGAACCCTCTCGAATCGGCTGGTCGGGAGCTGTGCTCGCACACCGACGTGGCGTACGCGCGTCGCCGCTGGCGCAGGGTGCTGGACGCCGCCATCGTGGGCGCATGACTGCGCCGTCCACCGCGCGGCTCACCGCAGGTGCGTTCGTCCAGCGTGAGGTTCCCCCCGCATCTCGGGGAGGCCGACGTCTTGCCGGACCGAGCGGTCGCGACCGATGAGGCCGTGCGTGTCGGCAGGTATACGTGTCGGCAGGTATGACGAAGGCCCTGAATCGCTTTTCTGCGGTTCAGGGCCTCGGCACCTTCTTTCGAGGTGCCCCCGGCAGGATTCGAACCTGCGCACACGGCTCCGGAGGCCGTTGCTCTATCCCCTGAGCTACGGGGGCGTTTCGCCGTGTTGCTCGGCGACGGGGGAAACACTACCAGCTTCCGCGGGGTGTCCGTGAACAGCTATTTCCATGCTCTGAGGAGGGCCCGTGCAGGTCGGCGGGCGGGAAGGGGGGAGGGGTGGCGCACATCCGGCCACGCTCGCACCACTCGTCCGGGGGCGGAAATAGGCAAAACCCGGACGCAGCCCCTACGCCGCACCTACCCTCGAAGTGTGTCAGGCGCGTGTGGCCGCGTGCTTGTTGTCGACGACAACAAGGTCATCCGGCAGTTGATCAGGGTCAATCTCGAGCTTGAGGGCTTCGAGGTCGTGACCGCGTCCGATGGTGTCGAGTGTCTGGATCTGGTGCATCGGGTCTGCCCCGATGTGATCACTCTCGATGTCGTCATGCCCCGGCTGGACGGTCTGCAGACCGCCACCAGATTGCGTTCCGATCCGCGGACCAGACATCTGCCCCTGGCGATCATCAGCGCCTGCACCCCCTACGAGGTGGACACCGGGGTCGCCGCGGGGGTGGACGCGTTCCTGGCGAAGCCCTTCGAGCCCAGCGAACTGGTGCGGCTCGTGGGGAAGTTGGCGAACCGGGCGGAGCCGCCCGCAGTCGACGGCAGACAGGGGGCGGGGAGGGCGTAGAGAGCCGCAGGGTGACCGCATGGCGAAACCAGGTCGCGAGCTGCCCCCCTTCCTCCCATACGCTTGTCCCGTGACCCCCGCCGATCTCTCCAGGGCCGTGCTGCACGCCGTGCGTCGCGCGGTCGACGAGAACGCTCTGCGCGCGCCCGTGCCCGCGCGCGTGCGGGTGGAGCGGACCAGGCCCGGTGGGCGTGGGGACTACGCCTGTGCCGTCGCCCTCCAGCTCGCACGGCCCGCCGCGCTGCCGGCCAGGGACGTCGCCGAGATCATCCGGGAGCGGGTGCGGGGCGTGCCGGGCATCGGCACGGTCGAGGTCACGGGGCCCGGCTTCCTGAACTTCAGCCTGCCGGGTGGTGCCGACCGGCTGGGCGCGCTCGTCCGGGACATCGGGACGGGCGGCAGCGAGTACGGGTACGGGCACGCCCTCGCCGGTACGACCGTCTCGTTCGCGCCCGTCGAGGAGGCGCGCGCCCGGGTCGTCACCGAGGTCGTCGAGCGGCTGCTCCGGGCCCAGGGGGCGACCGTGGGTGCGCGGGCCGCGGGCGGCGAGGCGTTGCACGTGATGCCGGTGCCCGCCGCCGACCGCGATCTCTTCGCGCGGCTCGGGAACGACGCCGCGCGCTGGGCGCTGCTGAGAGCCGCCCCGCACGACCGGCCGCAGGACACCGGCAGTGACGCGCTCCTCGCGCAGCGGGAGGGCAATCCGCTGTTCCGGGTGCGCTACGCGTACGCGCGGACGCGGGCCCTGAGCCGCAACGCCCGGCAGCTCGGGTTCACCGCCGCGTACCACGCGAACGAGCGGCTGGGGTTCACCTCCGCGTACGACGCGCATGAAGAGGGCGTCGGCACGGGCTGCGAGAAGAGTTCGAGGGAGCGCCCCGCGTTTCCCGCCGCCACGGGCGACGCGTACGAGGAGGGCCCCGGCCTCGGATGCGGAGAGGCCGTCGCGCGGACCCGTCTCCCTTCGGGGGATGCCTGCGAGGGCCCCGGGGACAGCATCCGCCCCGCGTCCGCGGACCGCGCCGGCGCCGTCACGGACGCGCTCGTCGCGCTGCTCGCCGACCACCCCGGCGTGCTCGCCGCCGCCGCCCGGCACCGGGAGCCCGACCGGGTCGCCCGGCAGCTCGAAGCCATCGCCCGGGCGTTCTTCGACTTCCACGACGGCGCCCCGCCGCTTCCCGTCGGTGACGAGAAACCCTCGGCCGCCCATCGTTCCCGGCTCGCCCTCGCCGAAGCCGCCGGGACGGTGTTGGCAGGCGGCCTGTCCCTGCTCGGCATCAGCGCACCCGAAGTCCTCTGAGAGACCCGAGAGAGCAGAGCAAGCACGATGAGCCGTTCCGCACACCCCGCCGGGCCCCGCCACGCCGACGTCCTGCCGGAGGGGCACTACACCGCCCCGCCCACCGACCTCAACGCCCTGGACGCCAAGGTCTGGTCCCGTACCGTCGTCCGGAACGCGGACGGTGCCGTCACCGTCGGCGGGATCGACGTGGCGCGGCTGGCCGAGGAGTTCGGCACCCCCGCCTACGTCCTCGACGAGAGCGACTTCCGGGCCCGCTGCCGGGCCTGGGCCCACGCCTTCGGGCCGGACGCCGACGTGTTCTACGCGGGAAAGGCGTTCCTCTCGCGGGCCGTCGTGCGCTGGCTCGCGGAGGAGGGCCTCAACCTCGACGTCTGCTCCGGCGGCGAGCTGACCTGCGCGCTGGACGCGGGAATGCCCGCCGAGCGCATCGCCTTCCACGGCAACAACAAGACCGTCGCGGAGATCGAGCGGGCGGTCACCGCCGGTGTCGGGCGGATCGTGCTCGACTCGTTCCAGGAGATCGCCCGCGTCGCCCACGTCGCGCAGCGGCTCGGTACGCGGCAGCGCGTGCAGATCCGGGTGACGGTGGGCGTCGAGGCGCACACGCACGAGTTCATCGCCACCGCGCACGAGGACCAGAAGTTCGGCATCGCGCTGGCCGGGGGAGAGGCCGCCGAGGCGGTGCGCCGGGCGCTCGCCCTCGACGGGCTCGAACTCATCGGTATCCACTCGCACATCGGCTCGCAGATCTTCGACATGGCCGGCTTCGAGGTGTCCGCCCGGCGTGTGGTGCAGCTGCTCGCCGAGGTGCGCGACGAGCACGGCGTCGAGCTGCCCGAGATCGACCTGGGCGGCGGGCTGGGCATCGCCTACACCTCCGGCGACGACCCGCGCGAGCCGCACGAGATCGCCAAGGCGCTCGGCGACATCGTCACCCGCGAGTGCGCGGCGGCCGGCCTCGCCACCCCGCGGATCTCCGTCGAGCCGGGGCGCGCCATCGTCGGCCCCTCCGCGTTCACGCTGTACGAGGTCGGCACCATCAAGCCCCTGGAGGGGCTGCGTACGTACGTCAGCGTCGACGGCGGCATGTCGGACAACATCCGCACCGCCCTGTACGACGCCGAGTACAGCGTCGCGCTCGTCTCCCGCGCCTCCGACGCCGAACCGATGCTCGTCCGTGTCGTCGGCAAGCACTGCGAGAGCGGCGACATCGTGGTCAGGGACGCTTTCCTGCCGTGCGACCTGGCGCCCGGCGACCTGATCGCCGTGCCCGCCACCGGCGCGTACTGCCGCTCCATGGCGAGCAATTACAACCATGCCCTGCGTCCGCCCGTCGTCGCCGTGCGCGACGGGGAGGCGCGTGTGATCGTCAGGCGTGAGACGGAGGAAGATCTCCTGCGTCTCGATGTCGGCTGATGAAATATATGTCTCAGGATCCGGACGTATGACAGAAACTCCCGTCCGTTGAGTGAGACTGGTCCAGATATCAGAGGTTGAGGAATCGAGGTCGGATGATGCGTACGCGTCCGCTGAAGGTGGCGCTGCTGGGCTGTGGAGTGGTCGGCTCAGAGGTGGCGCGCCTCATGACGACGCACGCCGACGACCTCGCCGCGCGCATCGGCGCGCCGGTCGAGCTCGCCGGCGTCGCCGTCCGCCGACCCTCCAAGGTGCGCGAGGGAATCGATCCCGCACTGATCACCACCGATGCGACGGCCCTGGTCAAACGGGGCGACATCGACGTCGCCATCGAGGTCATCGGCGGCATCGAGCCCGCTCGTACGCTCATCACCACCGCCTTCGAGCACGGGGCGAGCGTCGTCTCCGCGAACAAGGCGCTGCTGGCCGAGGACGGCGCGGCCCTGCACGCCGCCGCCGAGAAGCACGGCAAGGACCTCTACTACGAGGCCGCCGTGGCCGGGGCCATCCCGCTGGTACGGCCGCTGCGCGAGTCACTCGCGGGCGACAAGGTCAACCGGGTCCTCGGCATCGTGAACGGCACCACCAACTTCATCCTCGACCGGATGGACACCAGCGGCGCCGGATATTCCGAGGCGCTCGACGAGGCCACCGCGCTCGGCTACGCGGAGGCCGACCCGACCGCCGACGTGGAGGGCTTCGACGCCGCCGCCAAGGCCGCGATCCTGGCCGGTATCGCCTTCCACACCCGGGTCAGGATCGGTGACGTGCACCGCGAGGGCATCACCGAGGTCACCGCCGCCGACATGGCCTCCGCCCGCCGCATGGGCTGCACCGTCAAGCTCCTCGCGATCTGCGAGCGGGCCGCCGACGGGAACTCCGTCACCGCGCGGGTGCACCCCGCGATGATCCCGCTGAGCCACCCACTGGCCTCCGTCCGCGAGGCGTACAACGCGGTCTTCGTCGAGGCCGAGGCGGCCGGACAGCTCATGTTCTACGGGCCCGGAGCGGGCGGCTCGCCGACCGCGTCCGCGGTCCTCGGCGACCTGGTCGCCGTCTGCCGCAACAAGCTGGGCGAGACCACCGGCCCCGGCGAGTCCGCGTACACGCGGCTGCCGGTCAGCTCCATGGGTGACATCGTCACGCGCTATCACATCAGCCTCGACGTGGCCGACCGGCCCGGTGTGCTCGCGCAGGTCGCGACGGTCTTCGCCGAGAAGGGCGTGTCGATCGACACCCTCCGCCAGCAGGCCAGGAGCGCGAGCGGCCTCGACGTCGCCGCCGCGCAGGACGGCGGCGAGGCGTCCCTCGTCGTCGTCACCCACCGCGCGCCCGACGCCGCCCTCTCGGCGACCGTCGAGGCGCTGCGCAAGCTCGACACCGTGCGCGGTGTCGCCAGCATCATGCGTGTTGAAGGGGAGTAAGGACCCATGACCAGCAAGGGCACCCACCAGTGGCGCGGCATCATCGAGGAGTACCGGGACCGACTCCCGGTCACGGACGCGACGCCGGTCGTCACGCTTCGTGAGGGCGGTACGCCGCTCGTCCCCGCTCAGGTCCTCTCCGAACGCACGGGCTGCGAGGTGCACCTCAAGGTCGAGGGCGCCAACCCCACCGGGTCGTTCAAGGACCGCGGGATGACGATGGCGATCACCCGTGCCAAGGAGGAGGGCGCGCGCGCCGTCATCTGCGCCTCCACGGGCAACACTTCCGCCTCCGCCGCCGCGTACGCGGTCCGGGCCGGCATGGTCTGCGCCGTCCTCGTGCCGCGGGGCAAGATCGCGCTCGGCAAGATGGGGCAGGCGCTCGTGCACGGTGCCAAGATCCTCCAGGTGGACGGCAATTTCGACGACTGTCTGACGCTGGCCCGCTCACTTTCGGACAACTACCCGGTGGCGCTGGTCAATTCGGTCAACCCGGTCCGCATCGAGGGCCAGAAGACCGCCGCGTTCGAGATCGTCGACGCTCTTGGCGACGCCCCGGACGTCCACGTCCTCCCGGTCGGCAACGCGGGCAACATCACCGCGTACTGGAAGGGTTACAAGGAGTACGCCGCGGACGGCATGGCCACGCACACCCCGCGCATGTGGGGCTTCCAGGCGTCGGGTTCCGCGCCCATCGTCCGCGGCGAGGTGGTCAAGGACCCGTCGACCGTCGCCACCGCGATCCGGATCGGCAACCCCGCCTCCTGGCAGTTCGCACTGAACGCCCGGGACGAATCGGGTGGTTTCATCGACGAGGTGACGGACCGCCAGATTCTGTCCGCCTACCGGCTGCTGGCCTCCCAGGAGGGCGTCTTCGTGGAGCCCGCCTCGGCCGCCTCGGTCGCCGGTCTGCTGAAGGCCGCGGAGCAGGGCAAGGTCGACCCCGGCCAGAAGATCGTCTGCACGGTCACCGGCAACGGCCTCAAGGACCCCGACTGGGCCGTCGCGGGCGCCCCGCAGCCGGTCACGGTCCCGGTCGACGCGGCCACCGCCGCCGAGAAGCTGGGTCTCGCGTAGAGCCGCCGGACAACGGACCAGGGGGACGGGGCGGGCACGGCAGCGACCGGCCCCGCCCCGTCCCCGGTCCATCGGCTCGTCTCCCGGCCGTCCCCGCACGGGCCCGTCCTCGGCCGTCGCAGGTCACCGGCGAGGTGAGCACGGACCGGACGATGATCCTTCCGGGTACACCTTGCCGGTCACGGCACCAGCTCGGCCGCCCCTTTCCGGGACACGAGAGCGCGCAGGAGGCGGGCGACACGCATCGTGCGCCTCCTGTGCGCCCTATGTCGCCACAGAACCTTCCTTCGATAAGCTGTAAGCAACCCGCCCGCCGCATATGCCGCGGTGCAGGGGTCGTTGTGGCCGTCGGTCTTTCGGAACCACTCCCCGGAACCCACTCCCCGCCGCCACGACGTCCGTCGTCGTCGAGAAAACGCTTCACCACCACCCCCCGCCTCACAAGGAGAGTCGTCCAACCGATGGCCGGTCCCGCCTTCCGAGCCGCCGCCGTCCGGGTGCGCGTCCCCGCGACCAGCGCCAACCTGGGCCCGGGTTTCGACGCCTTCGGCCTCTCGCTGGGGCTGTACGACGACGTCGTCGTCCGCGTGGCCGACGCCGGACTGCACATCGACATCGCGGGCGAGGGCGCCGACACCCTGCCGCGCGACGAGAGGCACCTCCTCGTGCGCTCCCTGCGCACGGCCTTCGACCTGCTCGGCGGGCAGCCGCGCGGGCTGGAGATCGTCTGCGCCAACCGCATCCCGCACGGGCGCGGCCTCGGCTCCTCCTCGGCGGCCATCTGCGCCGGCATCGTCGCCGCCCGTGCGGTGACGACCGGCGGCGACACCCGGCTCGACGACGCCGCCCTGCTGGATCTCGCCACCGAGATCGAGGGTCACCCGGACAACGTCGCGGCCTGCCTGCTCGGCGGCTTCACCCTCGCGTGGACGGACGGCGGATCGGCCCACGCGATCAGGATGGATCCCGCGGATTCCATCGTTCCGGTGGTTTTCGTCCCCGACCGGCCGGTGCTGACCGAGACCGCCCGCGGACTGCTGCCGCGCACGGTCCCGCACGTCGACGCCGCCTTCAACGCCGGCCGCGCCGCGCTGCTCGTCGAGGCCCTGACCAGGCGCCCCGAGCTGCTGTTCACCGCTACCGAGGACCGGCTGCACCAGGAGTACCGCGCCCCGGCGATGCCGCAGAGCGCCGAACTCGTGCACCGGCTGCGCGCCGACGGCGTGCCCGCGGTCATCTCCGGTGCCGGGCCGACCGTGCTCGCACTGGCCGAGGACGGTGCGGCCGACAAGGTCGCACGGCTGGCGGGCGAGGGCTGGGCCGCCAATCGGCTCACGCTCGACGCCCCGGGCGCGAGTGTGCTTCCGCTCGCCCCGTAGCAGCGACATGAGGGCCAGGTGGCCGAGAAGTGATTGCCGGTGAGCGAGAGGGGGAATGTTTGTTGGAGCCGGTAGTGTTAACCTCAAGCTTGCAACCGACGTCCACGAGGCGCGTTGCTCCGTGTCCCTTTCCGGGACCACCTTTTCTCCGGGAGCCTCCCCAAACTGCCTGAGCAGCCTGCCTGAGCAGTTTCGTGCACGCTCCGGAACCGGCACGACACACCTCGCTCGTCCAGGAGTGGGCCGAGCAGGGGGATGCTCGCGCCGGACCCCCGCACACCTTCATTTCTCCGCCGTACCCGGCGGACCACCGCCCCGGCACGGTTCGCAAGAAGAGCCGCAGCCGGACAGCACAACCGGTCGCCGAGCCAGAAGGCCGACGTCCGCTCCAGGGAAGGACCCTTCGTGAGCGACACCACCGATCTGATGGGCGTGACTGCCGACAAGACCGTCGACAGCGCCGCGCCCGCCGAAGGTGCTGCCACTGGCACCACCACACGGCGCCGCCGCTCCGGCACCGGCCTTGAGGGCATGGTCCTGGCCGAGCTGCAGCAGGTCGCGTCCGGCCTCGGTATCAAGGGCACCGCGCGGATGCGCAAGGGCCAGCTGATCGAGGTCATCAAGGAGGCGCAGGCGGGCAACGCCGCGCCCAAGGCCGCCGCGCCCGCCGCCGACGCCGAGACCAAGCCGAAGCGCCGCACCACGTCCAAGGCGCGCACCGGCGAGGCCGCCGCACCCGCCGAGAAGGCCGTCGCCGCCCAGCAGCAGATCGACATCCCCGGCCAGCCGGCCAGCGACGAGCAGCCCGTGGGCGAACGCCGTCGGCGCCGGGCCACCGCTCAGGCGGGCAGCCCGGAGCCCAAGGCGGAGAGCAAGCCGGCCGTCGAGGCCAAGGTCCAGACGCAGGCCGAGCCCAAGAGCGCCGAGCCGAAGAGCGAGGACCGCGCCGAGGCCGCCGCCGACACGGCCGAGGGCCGCCGTGGCGACCGCCAGGACCGGGGGCAGCGCGCCGAGCGGGGCGACCGCCAGGAGCGCGGGGACCGCCGCGACCGGCAGCGCGACCGCCGCGGCAAGGGCGACGAGCAGGGGCAGGGCGGCGGCCAGGGCCAGCAGGGCGGCCAGCGCCAGCAGCGCCAGGGTGGCCAGCAGGACGACGGCTACGACGACGAGGCGGGCGGCCGCCGCGGCCGTCGGGGCCGATACCGCGACCGCCGCGGCCGCCGCGGCCGCGACGACTTCGCGGGCGAGGTCCAGGTCTCCGAGGACGACGTCCTGATCCCCGTCGCGGGCATCCTGGACATCCTCGACAACTACGCGTTCATCCGGACCTCCGGCTACCTGCCCGGCCCGAACGACGTGTACGTCTCGCTCGCGCAGGTCCGCAAGAACGGCCTGCGCAAGGGCGACCACGTCACCGGTGCGGTGCGTCAGCCCAAGGACGGCGAGCGGCGCGAGAAGTTCAACGCCCTGGTCCGCCTCGACTCGGTGAACGGCATGGCGCCCGAATCCGGCCGCGGCCGACCGGAGTTCCAGAAGCTGACCCCGCTCTACCCGCAGGACCGGCTCCGCCTGGAGACCGACTCCAACGTGCTGACGACGCGGATCATCGACCTGGTCGCGCCGATCGGCAAGGGCCAGCGCGGTCTGATCGTGGCCCCGCCGAAGACCGGCAAGACCATGATCCTCCAGGCGATCGCGAACGCGATCACCGTCAACAGCCCCGAGTGCCACCTGATGGTCGTCCTGGTCGACGAGCGTCCGGAAGAGGTCACCGACATGCAGCGGTCGGTGAAGGGCGAGGTCATCTCCTCGACCTTCGACCGCCCGGCCGAGGACCACACCACCGTCGCCGAGCTGGCCATCGAGCGTGCCAAGCGTCTCGTCGAGCTGGGCCACGACGTGGTCGTGCTGCTGGACTCCATCACCCGTCTCGGCCGCGCGTACAACCTCGCGGCCCCCGCCTCCGGACGCATCCTGTCCGGTGGTGTCGACTCGACCGCGCTGTACCCGCCGAAGCGCTTCTTCGGTGCCGCGCGCAACATCGAGGACGGCGGTTCGCTGACCATCCTGGCCACCGCGCTCGTCGAGACCGGCTCGCGCATGGACGAGGTGATCTTCGAGGAGTTCAAGGGCACCGGCAACATGGAGCTCAAGCTCGACCGGAAGCTCTCGGACAAGCGCATCTTCCCCGCGGTGGACGTCGACGCGTCCAGCACCCGCAAGGAGGAGATCCTGCTCGGCGGCGAGGAGTTGGCCATCGTCTGGAAGCTGCGCCGGGTGCTGCACGCGCTCGACCAGCAGCAGGCGATCGAGCTCCTCCTGGACCGGATGAAGAAGACCCAGTCCAACGCGGAGTTCCTGCTCCAGATCCAGAAGACGACGCCCGCTCCGGGCAACGGCAACGACTGACGTCGTCCGTACCGGCAGGCTCACAGGGCCGCCCCCGCCACCGCCGAGGTGACGGGGGCGGCCCTGTTTCGCGCGCCCGCGCGGAGCGCGGCTTTCTCGCTCCGCGCGCGATCCGGTGCTTTCGGTCGATCCGAGACCTTCGCCACACGACGGACATGACGGCCGGGCCCGTGGCGATGACTGCGCCGGGCGAGAAACCGCAGGTGAGCGCGGGATCACCAGCTGTTCGCCAACGCGGGACGCGGCCTTTGCGGCGACTTGTTCCTCACGCGGATGTGACGAGCCGCTGTGCAACCCTTCTCCATGCCGCGACGTCGTACGAAGTACCGCGACGTCGTACGAGTCGTGTGAAGTAGTGACAAGTCGTCACAGCGGGACGAACCAGTGCGCACGCACCGCTGCCGGGGGTGGCCGCGAGGAGCCGGGACAGAAGGAGAGGGATGAGCGGGCGGAACGGGAGCGGTATCCGAATACGTGCCACCGGCAGACGCCGTAAGAAGCCTTCCCGCCGCCGCCGGGCAGCGGTGATCGCCGCCTGGACCCTGGCGGGGGCCGTGGCCGTCGGCGGCGGCGGACTCGCCTTCGCCTACTTCGAGCTCAACGGCAACCTCAAGGCCGTCGACATCAACGCCGCGCTCGGCAAGGACCGCCCCGACGACGTCGACAACGGCTCCCAGGACGTCCTCGTCCTCGGTTCCGACTCCCGCTCCGGCGCGAACGCCGCGTACGGCACCGACGAGGGCACGGCCCGTTCCGACACCGCGATGGTCCTGCACATCGACCAGGGCCACCGGACGGCCTCCGTCGTCTCCATCCCGCGCGACACCCTCGTCACCCGCCCGGACTGCGTCAGCGACACCACCGGGCAGCCCGTCGCGGGTGAGCGGCGCGCGATGTTCAACACGGCGTACGAGGTCGGCGGGCCGGCCTGCGCGGTCAAGACCGTCGAGGCCATGTCCGGCATCCGCATGGACCACTACCTGGAGGTCGACTTCACCGGCTTCAAGAAGCTCGTCGACGAGCTGGGCGGCGTGGAGATCACCACGACCACCGCGATCCACGACCCCAAGAGCCACCTCGACCTCGACCCCGGCACCCACGTGCTGAACGGCGAGCAGTCGCTGGCGCTCGTGCGCACCCGCAAGGGCGTCGGCGACGGCAGTGACCTCGGCCGCATCCAGCTCCAGCAGGCGTTCATCAAGGCTCTGATGGAGCAGGTCAAGAGCGTCGGGATCTTCTCCGACCCGAAGAAGCTGTTCGACCTCGCGGACGCGGCCACCAAGGCCGTCACCACCGACTCCGAGCTGGGTTCGGTCGAGCAGCTGGCCTCCTTCGCGAACGGCCTCAAGGGGCTCAGCCCGGAGAACGTCCACATGGTGACCATGCCCGTCCAGTACGACCCGGCCGACCCGAACCGCGTCGTACCGCTGGAGGAGTCCGCCCGGCAGGTGTGGGACGCGCTCAAGCAGGACAAGCCCATCCCGGCCTCCGCCACCGAGAAGTCGGCCGGTGACAAGGGAGCCGCGGGCGGCATCGTCCGCTGACCTGCGCCCGTGACGCGGGCCGAAGCCGGTGACCTCCCGTGACGCGAGGTGACGGTCGATGGTCCCCGGTCGCCTCCGCGGCAGGGGAACGGGCCCGGGAATAGGCGCGGGCCGCCCCCGGTTTTGGGAGATGCGGCCGGTCCTGGCAGACTGGACCGTCGGCCCCGGTTCACGGACACGCACCCCGCGCGTTCGACCCGGAGCCCTCCCGAACCTAGGAGAAACCCTTGAAGCGCGACATCCACCCCGCGTACGTCGAGACGCAGGTCAGCTGCACCTGCGGCGCGTCGTTCACCACCCGGAGCACCATCGACGGCGGCAGCATCCGCGCCGAAGTCTGCTCCGAGTGCCACCCGTTCTACACGGGCAAGCAGAAGATCCTCGACACCGGTGGCCGCGTGGCCCGCTTCGAGGCCCGCTTCGGCAAGGCTGCCGGCTCCGCCAGCAAGTAGCGAGCCACTGCGCCGGTTCTCGGCGCCCTCTTCCCGGGGGCGCCGAGACCGGCGCTTTTCCGGCTCGGGGTGCGACACGTCCCCGTACCCCCGTCCGGACGGCGGCACGCCGTCCAGCAGGCACGTCCGAGTGAAGGAACCAGGAGCCCGAAGATGTTCGAGGCCGTCGAGGAACTGATCGGCGAACAGGCCGATCTGGAGAAGAAGCTCGCGGACCCGGCGGTCCACGCCGACCAGGCCAACGCGCGCAAGCTGAACAAGCGCTACGCCGAGTTGACTCCGATCGTCGCCACGTACCGCTCCTGGAAGCAGGCAGGCGACGACATCGAGACCGCCCGCGAACTGGCCGCCGACGACCCCGACTTCGCCGCCGAGGTCAAGGATCTGGAACAGCAGCGCGAGGAGCTCACCGAGAAGCTCCGCCTCCTGCTGGTTCCGCGCGACCCCAGCGACGACAAGGACGTGCTCCTGGAGATCAAGGCGGGCGCCGGAGGCGACGAGTCCGCCCTGTTCGCCGGTGACCTGCTGCGGATGTACCTGCGCTACGCCGAGCGCGTCGGCTGGAAGACCGAGATCATCGACTCCACCGAGTCCGAACTCGGCGGCTACAAGGACGTGCAGGTCGCGGTGAAGACCAAGGGCGGCAACGGAGCCACCGAGCCCGGCCAGGGCGTCTGGGCCCGTCTGAAGTACGAGGGTGGCGTGCACCGCGTGCAGCGCGTGCCCTCCACCGAGTCCCAGGGGCGCATCCACACCTCCGCGGCCGGCGTGCTCGTCACCCCCGAGGCCGAGGAGGTCGACATCGAGATCCACGCGAACGATCTCCGCATCGACGTCTACCGCTCCTCCGGGCCCGGCGGCCAGTCCGTCAACACCACGGACTCCGCGGTCCGCATCACCCACCTGCCGACCGGTGTCGTCGCCTCCTGCCAGAACGAGAAGAGCCAGCTCCAGAACAAGGAGCAGGCCATGCGCATCCTGCGCTCTCGCCTGCTCGCCGCCGCCCAGGAGAAGGCCGAGGCCGAGGCCGCCGACGCCCGTCGCAGCCAGGTCCGCACCGTGGACCGCTCCGAGAAGATCCGCACGTACAACTTCCCGGAGAACCGGATCTCGGACCACCGCGTCGGCTTCAAGGCGTACAACCTGGACCAGGTGCTCGACGGCGACCTGGACGCGGTGATCCAGGCGTGTGTCGACGCCGACTCCGCCGCGAAGCTCGCCGCGGCATAGGACCGGCCGCACGCGTCGACACATCGACGACGTCGGCCGGTCCGAGCAAAGCCCGCCCCGCCCGTAACCCGTACGGAGTACCGCGATGAACCTGCTGCTCGCCGAGGTGGCCCAGGCCACCCAGCGGCTGGCCGACGCCGGTGTGCCCTCACCGAGATTCGACGCGGAGGAACTCGCCGCCTTCGTGCACGGCGTCAAGCGGGGCGAGTTGCACCGTGTGCCGGACGCGGACTTCGACGCCCGCTACTGGGAGGCCGTCGCCCGCCGCGAGGCCCGCGAACCGCTCCAGCACATCACCGGCCGCGCCTTCTTCCGCTACCTGGAGCTCCAGGTCGGGCCCGGGGTCTTCGTCCCCCGCCCCGAGACCGAATCCGTGGTCGGCTGGGCGATAGACGCCGTGCGCGCGATGGACGTCGTCGAGCCGACCGTCGTCGACCTGTGCAGCGGATCGGGCGCCATCGCCCTGGCCATCGCCCAGGAGGTGCCGCGCTCCCGGGTGCACGCCGTGGAACTCTCCGACGACGCCCTCAAGTGGACCAGGAAGAACGCCGAGGGGTCCAGGGTGACCGTCCACCACGGCGACGCCCTCACCGCCCTTCCCGAGCTCGACTGCCAGGTCGACCTGGTCATCTCCAACCCGCCGTACATCCCGCTCACCGAATGGGAGTACGTGGCCCCCGAGGCCCGCGACCACGACCCGGAGATGGCCCTGTTCTCCGGCGAAGACGGCCTCGACACCATCCGCGGCATCGAACGCACCGCGCACCGCCTGCTGCGCCCGGGCGGCCTCGTCGTCGTCGAGCACGCCGACACCCAGGGCGGCCAGGTGCCGTGGATCTTCGCCGAGGAACGCGGCTGGGCCGACGCGGCCGACCACCCCGATCTCAACAACCGGCCGCGCTTCGCCACCGCCCGCAAGGCCATGCCGTGACCGGCGCCACCCGCACACGGAGCCGGGCCGCGACCGGCGACCACGGGGCGCACGGCCGTGCCGTGACCGGTGGTACCCGCCCGCCCGCCCCGTACCCGCCCTATCCGTACATGCTTGAGGAGGCCGGCTGATGGCACGGCGATACGACTGCAACGACGCGACCGACCGTGCGACGGGGCTGCGCGAGGCCGTCTCGGCCGTCCGCCGCGGCGAACTGGTCGTGCTGCCCACCGACACCGTGTACGGCGTCGGCGCGGACGCCTTCAGTTCCGAGGGCGTCGCCGATCTGCTCGCCGCCAAGGGCCGGGGGCGCAACATGCCCACCCCCGTGCTCATCGGCTCCCCGAACACCCTGCACGGCCTGGTCACCGACTTCTCCGAGCAGGCGTGGGAGCTCGTCGACGCCTTCTGGCCGGGCGCCCTCACGCTCGTCGCCCGGCACCAGCCGTCACTGCACTGGGACCTCGGGGACACCCGCGGCACCGTCGCCATCCGGATGCCGCTGCACCCCGTCGCCATCGAACTGCTCACCGAGTTCGGCCCGATGGCCGTCTCCAGCGCCAATCTCACCGGCCACCCCGCCCCCGAGAACTGCGACGCCGCCCAGGAGATGCTCGGCGACTCCGTCTCCGTCTACCTCGACGGGGGACCGACGCCCGGCATCGTGCCGTCGTCGATCGTCGACGTGACCGGCAAGGTCCCCGTACTGCTGCGCGCCGGCGCGGTCTCCGTCGAGGAACTCCGCAAGGTGGTACCCGACCTCGAGGTGGCGAATTGACCGCCCCTGAGGGGCGTGGCATAGCGGGGCGGGCCGACACTTTCCGCATCCTCCACGTCAGCACCGGCAACGTCTGCCGCTCGCCGATCACCGAGCGGCTGACCCGGCACGCCCTGGTGGACCGCCTCGGCGATCCGCTGCTGGGCGGGCTGATCGTGGAGAGCGCGGGCACCTGGGGCCACGAAGGCGCCCCCATGGAGGCCAACGCCGAGATCGTCCTCGCCGACTTCGGCGCCGACCCCACGGGCTTCGTCGGCCGGGAACTCCTCGACGAGCACGTGATCCGCGCCGACCTGGTGCTCACCGCCACCCGCGACCACCGGGCGCAGGTCATCTCGATGGGACACTCGGCCGGGCTGCGGACCTTCACGCTCAAGGAGTTCACCCGCCTGGTCCGGGCCATAGACCCGGCCACCCTGCCCGACGCGCGCGACGAGGGCGTCGTCGAGCGCGCCCGTGCACTGGTGCGCGCCGCCGCCGCGCTGCGCGGCTGGCTGCTGGCGCCCACCGTCGAGGCCGACGAGGTGAACGACCCGTACGGTGCCCCGATCACGTTCTTCCGGTCCGTCGGCGACGAGATCAACCAGGCCCTGGACCCGGTCGTGACCGCGCTGACCGGCATACCGGCCGTGCACTGAACGCACCGCGTGCCGGCCGCTCACCGGCGCGCCGGTCCCGTGTCCTGCCGCACCGGTCCCATGCGTCGCCCAGGGAGCACCGGCCACGCCGGCCGACGCGGCTGCACCCCGCTCCGACGGCCGTACGCGCGGCCGTGCGCCCGGGAAGCCCGCGCGGGTGTACGGCGGGCGGCGCACAGCGGGCGGAGGGCCCCTGACGGGCCTACATTGGTGCTGACGCCCGCGCACCCACTCCAGGCCCGGAGCTCCTCTATGCCGGTCACCACTCCCGCCGCGCACCCCTCCACCGCCGGTGCGGCCCTGCCGCAGGACTCCGACGCCCTGCTCCGGGAGGACCCGGAGATCGCCGCCGTGCTGCTCGCGGAGCTGGACCGGCAGTCGAGCACCCTGCAGCTGATCGCCGCCGAGAACTTCACCTCGCCCGCGGTCCTCGCCGCCCTCGGCTCACCGCTCGCCAACAAGTACGCCGAGGGTTACCCCGGCGCCCGCCACCACGGCGGCTGCGAGCACGCCGACGCCGCCGAACGCATCGCCCGCCACCGCGCCACCGCCCTCTTCGGAGCCGAACACGCCAACGTCCAGCCCCACTCCGGTTCCTCCGCCGTCCTCGCCGCCTACGCCGCCCTGCTGCGGCCCGGCGACACGGTGCTCGCGATGGGGCTCCCGTACGGCGGCCACCTCACGCACGGCTCGCCCGCCAACTTCTCCGGCCGCTGGTTCCGGTTCGTCGGGTACGGAGTGGACTCCGAGAGCGGCCTGATCGACTACGCCCAGGTGCGCACCCTGGCCCGCGCGCACCGCCCGAAGGCCATCGTCAGCGGCTCGATCGCCTACCCCCGGCACCCGGACCATGAGCTGTTCCGGGACATCGCCGACGAGGTGGGCGCCTATCTGATCGCCGACGCCGCGCACCCGATGGGGCTGATCGCCGGGGGAGCGGCGCCGAGCCCGGTGCCGTACGCCGACGTGGTCTGCGCGACCACGCACAAGGTGCTGCGCGGCCCGCGCGGCGGGATGATCCTGTGCGGCGCCGAGCTGGCCGAGCGGATCGACCGGGCGGTGTTCCCGTTCACCCAGGGCGGCGCGCAGATGCACACGATCGCCGCGAAGGCCGTCGCGTTCGGGGAGGCGGCCGCGCCGGCCTTCGCCGCGTACGCCCGCCAGGTGGTCGCGCACGCCCGGGTGCTGGCCGCAGGTCTGGAGGCCGAGGGCTTCGAGGTCGTCACGGGCGGTACGGACACCCACCTGATCGTCGCGGACCCGGCACCCCTGGGCGTCGACGGGCGGGTCGCCCGGGACCGGCTGGCGGCGGCGGGCCTGGTCCTGGACGTCTGCGCGCTCCCGTACGGGGACGCCCGCGGCCTCAGGCTCGGCACGGCGGCGGTGACCACCCAGGGCATGGGCGGCGCCGACATGGCGCGGCTGGCGGAGCTGTTCGGGGCGGCGGTGCGCGAGGAGGGCGCGGCGGGGGACGTCCGCGCGGAGGTCCGGGAGCTGGCCCGCGCGCACCCGCCGTACCCGCCCGGTGCGCGGGCCGCCGGCCCCGGCCTGGAAACGCCCGGACCGGGCTGACCGGCCCGGTGGGGGAGCGGCCGGCGGCGGCCGGACGGGCCGACGAGGAGGGCGGAACACGGAATCATCGGCAACCGTCCGCGGTGTCCTCGGCTATGAGCCCGCTGTGTCCTCGATCAGGAATCGGTCCTTCCGGACGGTCTAAGGTGTGGACTGAGATGGCCGGCGAAATCTGTGGGGCAGCCCGTGCGTGATTACTTGCTGACGCTCTGCGTGACGGCTGCGGTGACCTATCTGCTGACCGGTCCGGTGCGCAAGTTCGCCATCGCGGTCGGGGCGATGCCCGCGATCCGCGCGCGCGACGTGCACCGGGAACCGACACCCCGGCTCGGCGGCATCGCCATGTTCGGGGGACTGTGCGCGGGTCTGATCGTCGCGGCCCATCTCCACAACCTCGACTGGGTCTTCCAGCAGTCCGACGAGCCACGGGCGCTGCTCTCCGGGGCGGCGCTGATCTGGCTGATCGGGGTCCTGGACGACAAGTTCGAGATCGACGCGCTGATCAAGCTCGGCGGACAGATGATCGCCGCCGCCGTGATGGTGCTCCAGGGCCTGACGATCCTGTGGCTGCCGATCCCCGGCATCGGCACGGTCGCGCTCACCCAGTGGCAGGGCACGCTGCTCACGGTCGCCCTGGTCGTCATCACCATCAACGCGGTCAACTTCGTCGACGGCCTGGACGGCCTCGCGGCGGGCATGGTGTGCATCGCCTCGGCCGCGTTCTTCCTGTACACGTACCGGCTCTGGTACGGGCACATGATCGAGGCGGCGGCCCCCGCGACGCTGTTCACGGCGATTCTGATGGGCATGTGCCTGGGCTTCCTGCCGCACAACATGCACCCGGCCCGGATCTTCATGGGCGACTCGGGATCCATGCTGATCGGGCTCGTGCTGGCGGCCGGGGCGATCTCCGTCACCGGCCAGGTCGACCCGGACACGATGAAGCTCTTCGCGGGCAGTGAGCGCGAGGCCACCCACGCGATGCTGCCGGTCTTCATCCCGCTGCTGCTGCCGCTGACCATCATCGCGATCCCGGCCGCGGACCTGGTGCTGGCGATCGTGCGGCGCACCTGGAACGGCCAGTCGCCGTTCGCAGCGGACCGCGGGCACCTGCACCACCGGCTGCTGGAGATCGGTCATTCGCACAGCCGGTCCGTGCTGATCATGTATTTCTGGTCGGCGCTGATCGCCTTCGGGGCGGTGGGATATTCCGTGCATTCGGCGTCCCTGTGGATCGTGCTGGTGATCATGGGAATGAGCGCGCTGGGCCTCGTCCTGCTGTTGTTGCCGCGGTTCACGCCCCGGGCGCCGTACTGGGCGGAACGCTTCCTGCCGCCCCGCTACCGCCGACGCCGCGATCGCTCGGGGGAGGCGTCGGCGGCAGAGGCGTCCGCGGGGGCCGGCGAGACCCAACAGCGGTTTCCGGAAGGTCAGATGGGGGAGACGGACCGACGCGGCCACGAGCGGTCCGCCGCCGTCGCCGCGGGTGTGCCCGGCGCCAACGGGGCGACCGCGCTCGGCGCTCGTCCGTGTCCTTCGCCCCCGCGCATGGAGGAACGCTCCCGCTGAGGGGCGTCTCGCCACAGCCGCATCAAGAGTCGCAGGCGTTGGCCAGGCGTCGACTGGGAACGTCTGAATATCGCCTGTGTGCACCGGGCGACGTCGACCGCCTTCTCCCGGAAGGCCGCCCACCGAGGAGCTTCGCGTAAGTAAAATCACTGCGTGCGCCGACGGCAGGGAGCGGGTGCGGTTGAGGCCGCATCGAGCCGCGCTCGATGCGGATTCTTCCTGCCTTGTTGATTACCGCATGCTGGAAACGCCTACGCCGAGGGGGAGTTGGCTTGCCCGTGACCGGGGTGAGTCGTCCCTGTCCGCTCATCGATGGAGACGGAAGGGTGCGCAAACTTTCCGCAGCAGCCATTGCAACCACGGCGTTCGCCGTTCCGCTCGGCGAGGTTCCCGCGCGCGGCCCCGGGTCGACCATGGTGGGGTCGTGACCTGCCGAGTGGGCTCGGCGGAGGCGAATCGAGGTGCGCTGAGGTTGACTGAAAGTAGCCGCCCCGCGATTGATGGTAGGAATGCTGCTTCTGCGCGCAGCCGTGAACCGGCTCATTACAGGATGATTTGACGCTCGTAGCGCTCACACGCGCAATTTCACTCTCACGTGTGACACCAAGCACAGCTCTTGGTAAAGACCTCATCAAATAGTTTGTGATACCGTTCACTAGGCCCGGTGACGGAGTTGAAGGACTTGAGTACCACGGTCCGACGGCCCGAGTCATCGACACGGACCGGGCCCTACGCTCGTCCACGACGACACACTGCCCATCCCCTGCAAGCGGAGCTGCCCCATGCCGTCCAACGACGCCCGGACTCTCCTCCAGACCGCCGTACCCACCGCTGTCGTCGGCGCTGTCGCCGCTGCGATCAGCGGCGGTGTCGCGGGCGGCAAGGGAGCCCTCGGCGCGGTCGTGGGGACGCTCGTGGTGATCCTCTTCATGGGGGTCGGACTCGTGGTCCTGCAACGGACCGCCCGGTCCCTGCCCCAGCTTTTCCAGGCGATGGGGCTGATGCTGTACACGGCTCAGCTCCTCCTGCTGTTCATCTTCGTCGCCGCATTCAAGGACACCACGGTGTTCAACCCGAAGTCCTTCGCGATCACTCTGGTCGTGGCGACTCTCGTGTGGATCGGCGCACAGGCGCGTGCGCACATGAAGGCCAAGATCCTCTACGTCGAACCCGAGTCCGACAAGAGCGGGAAGCCCGAGAACGCCGGGTCGAAGTCGTGAAGGGTAGGGGCGGGATAAGCGTGGGTTCAAGACCCTGCTATCGTCCGGTTCCAACTGCGGCATTGCGGGCGCGGGCATGTGAGCTGACGCCTGCTCGATCGCGAGGCTCAATGCCTGACTGCCGCTCACACATCCGTAACACCAGTCCAGTGCCGAACCGCGGCTGCGCGCCGCGCCGACACAACGAGGTTGCCGTACCTATGCGCCACGCTGAAGGAGCCCGCGGTGAGTGCTGACCCGACACAGGTGCTCGCCTTCGAGACCGATTGCCACATCTTCGATGGTTGTGGTTTCCCGGGTCCCGGCTTGCATTCGTTCCTGTTCGAGCCGATCTTCGGTGATGCGGACAGCAACTTCTACTTCAACAAGACGATGCTGCTGGCGCTGCTCGGCACGGTCATCATCGTCGGCTTCTTCTGGGCCGCCTTCCGTAAGCCGAAGATCGTTCCGGGCAAGCTGCAGATGGTCGCCGAGGCCGGCTACGACTTCGTGCGCCGCGGCATCGTCTACGAGACGCTGGGCAAGCGCGAGGGCGAGAAGTACGTCCCGCTGATGGTCTCGATCTTCTTCTTCGTGTGGATGATGAACCTCTGGTCGATCATCCCGCTCGCCCAGTTCCCGGTGACGTCGATCATCGCGTACCCGGCCGGTCTGGCACTGATCGTCTACGTCCTGTGGATGAGCATCACCTTCAAGCGCCACGGCTTCGTCGGCGGCTTCAAGAACCTGACGGGCTACGACAAGTCGCTCGGCCCGGTGCTTCCGCTGGTCATGGTCATCGAGTTCTTCTCGAACGTCCTGGTCCGGCCCTTCACGCACGCGGTCCGACTCTTCGCGAACATGTTCGCCGGTCACACGCTGCTGCTCCTCTTCACCATCGCCAGCTGGTACCTGCTGAACGGCATCGGTATCGCCTACGCGGGTGTCTCGTTCGTGATGGTCATCGTGATGACCGCCTTCGAGCTGTTCATCCAGGCTGTTCAGGCGTACGTCTTCGTGCTCCTGGCGTGCGCCTTCATCCAGGGCGCCGTCGCCGAGCACCACTGATCGCGCCTCCCCTACCCCCAGTCGTCCGGTGGCCAACCCCCACCGGTCCGTGAAAGAGAAGGAAGAACTGGCATGTCCCAGACCCTTGCCGCCGTCACCGGTTCGCTCAGCTCCGTCGGTTATGGCCTGGCCGCCATTGGCCCCGGCGTCGGCGTCGGCATCATCTTCGGTAACGGCACGCAGGCTCTCGCCCGTCAGCCCGAGGCTGCCGGTCTCATCCGCGCCAACCAGATCCTCGGCTTCGCCTTCTGTGAGGCGCTGGCCCTGATCGGTCTGGTTATGCCGTTCGTGTACAGCTGACGAACCGCGACTAGTCCGTTCCGACGAAAGGCAATGACGTGAGCCAGATGCTTACGGTCGCGGCCGAGATGGAGAACCCTCTCGTCCCGCCGATCCCCGAGCTCGTCATCGGCCTCATCGCCTTCCTCATCGTCTTCGGCTTCCTCGCCAAGAAGCTCCTCCCGAACATCAACAAGGTTCTGGAAGAGCGCCGCGAGGCCATCGAAGGCGGTATCGAAAAGGCCGATGCGGCCCAGACCGAGGCCCAGAGCGTGCTCGAGCAGTACAAGGCTCAGCTCGCCGAGGCCCGCCACGAAGCCGCTCGTCTGCGCCAGGAGGCGCAGGAGCAGGGCGCCGTGATCCTGCAGGAGATGCGGGCCGAGGGCCAGCGGCAGCGTGAGGAGATCGTCGCTGCCGGTCACGCCCAGATCGAGGCCGACCGCAAGGCCGCGGCCGCGGCGCTGCGCCAGGACGTCGGCACGCTCGCCGTCGAACTGGCCGGCAAGCTCGTCGGGGAGTCCCTGGAGGACCACGCCCGCCAGAGCGGCACCGTCGACCGCTTCCTCGACGAGCTCGAGGCGAAGGCCGACGCGAAGGCCGAGGCCGTCCGATGAACGGCGCGAGCCGCGAGGCACTGGCTGCGGCACGTGAGCGTCTCGACGCGCTGACCGACAGCACGTCGGTCGACGCGGCGAAGCTCGCCGACGAGCTGGCCGCCGTGACGGCGCTGCTCCAGCGCGAGGTCTCACTGCGACGGGTCCTCACCGACCCGTCGCAGGCCGGCGAGGCCAAGGCCGAGCTGGTCGGACGACTGCTGGGCGGTCAGGTGGGCGGCGAGACCGTCGACCTGGTCTCCGGCATGGTCCGCTCCCGCTGGTCGCAGTCGCGCGACCTGGTCGACGCGGTCGAGGAACTGGCGAACATCGCCGACCTCACCGCCGCCCAGCGCGGCGGAGACCTCGACGACGTCGAGGACGAGCTGTTCCGGTTCGGCCGGATCGTCGCCTCCGACAAGGACCTGCGTGCGGCGCTCACCGACCGTGCCGCGTCCGCCACCGCCAAGAGCCAGCTGCTGCGCAGCCTGCTCGGCGGCAGGACCCGGCCGGCCACCGAGCGTGTGATCACGCGCCTCGTCACCCAGCCGCGTGGACGTAGCCTGGAAGCGGGACTCGAGTCCCTCTCCAAGCTCGCCGCGGAGCGACGGGACCGCATG
This sequence comes from Streptomyces sp. NPDC047982, assembly GCF_043204165.1. Taxonomy (NCBI): domain Bacteria; kingdom Bacillati; phylum Actinomycetota; class Actinomycetes; order Kitasatosporales; family Streptomycetaceae; genus Streptomyces; species Streptomyces sp. NPDC047982. Next base: position 90,094 of record NZ_JBIDBS010000009.1, read on the forward strand.
GTCGCCGTGGTCATCTCGGCGGTGCCGCTGAGCGACCGGCAGAAGCAGCGTCTCGGCGCGGCACTGGCGAAGATCTACGGCCGGCCCATGCACCTGAACCTCGACGTGGACCCCGAGGTCCTCGGCGGGATCGAGGTGCGGGTCGGTGAGGAGATCATCAACGGCACCATCGCGGACCGTCTCGCCGAGGCGAGCCGCCGCATGGCCGGCTGACCGGCCGACGCAGCAAAAGAACCAGAGCAAGACCAGCGGCCCGGTTGGGCCGTGCAGAAACTGCAGAAGATTCCTGGGGGTCGGCCCCCAGACCCCCTTAAGAAACTTCGGGCCCAACAAGGAGAGCAGGGAACCCAGATGGCGGAGCTCACGATCCGGCCGGAGGAGATCCGGGACGCACTGGAGAACTTCGTCCAGTCGTACAAGCCGGACGCGGCCTCGCGCGAGGAGGTCGGTACGGTCAGCGTTGCCGGCGACGGCATCGCGAAGGTCGAGGGTCTTCCCTCGGCCATGGCGAACGAGCTGCTGAAGTTCGAGGACGGCACCCTCGGTCTCGCCCTCAACCTCGAGGAGCGCGAGATCGGTGCGATCATCCTCGGCGAGTTCGACGGGATCGAAGAGGGCCAGTCGGTGCAGCGCACCGGCGAGGTGCTCTCCGTCGGCGTCGGCGAGGGCTACCTCGGCCGCGTCGTCGACCCCCTCGGCAACCCGATCGACGGTCTCGGCGAGATCGCGACCGACGGCCGCCGCGCCCTCGAACTGCAGGCCCCTGGCGTCATGGTCCGCAAGTCGGTGCACGAGCCGATGCAGACCGGCTACAAGGCCGTCGACGCCATGGTGCCGATCGGCCGCGGCCAGCGTCAGCTGATCATCGGTGACCGCCAGACCGGCAAGACCGCGCTGGCCGTCGACACGATCATCAACCAGCGCGACAACTGGCGCTCGGGCGACGTGAACAAGCAGGTCCGCTGCATCTACGTCGCCATCGGCCAGAAGGGCTCCACCATCGCCTCCGTGCGCGGTGCCCTCGAAGAGGCCGGAGCGCTGGAGTACACGACCATCGTCGCCGCCCCGGCGTCCGACCCGGCCGGCTTCAAGTACCTCGCGCCGTACACCGGTTCGGCCATCGGTCAGCACTGGATGTACCAGGGCAAGCACGTCCTGATCATCTTCGACGACCTCTCGAAGCAGGCCGACGCCTACCGCGCCGTGTCGCTTCTGCTGCGCCGTCCGCCGGGCCGCGAGGCGTACCCGGGCGACGTCTTCTACCTCCACTCGCGTCTGCTGGAGCGTTGCGCGAAGCTCTCCGACGACATGGGCGCCGGTTCGATGACGGGTCTCCCGATCGTCGAGACCAAGGCGAACGACGTGTCGGCGTTCATCCCGACCAACGTCATCTCCATCACCGACGGCCAGTGCTTCCTGGAGTCCGACCTGTTCAACGCCGGTCAGCGTCCGGCCCTGAACGTCGGTATCTCGGTCTCCCGCGTCGGTGGTTCCGCCCAGCACAAGGCGATGCGCCAGGTCTCCGGCCGTCTCCGTGTGGACCTCGCCCAGTACCGCGAGCTGGAGGCGTTCGCCGCCTTCGGTTCCGACCTGGACGCGGCCTCGAAGGCGTCGCTGGAGCGCGGTAAGCGCATGGTCGAGCTGCTGAAGCAGCCGCAGTACAGCCCGTTCCCGGTCGAGGAGCAGGTCGTCTCCATCTGGGCCGGCACCAACGGCAAGATGGACGACGTCCCGGTCGAGGACATCCGCCGCTTCGAGACCGAGCTGCTGGACTACCTGCGCCGCGAGCGCAAGGACCTCCTGACCAGCATCCGCGAGGGCGCCAAGATGTCCGACGACACGCTGCAGGCGATCGCCGACGCCGTCGCCGCGTTCAAGCAGCAGTTCGAGACCTCGGACGGCAAGCTCCTGGGCGAGGGCTGATCGATGGGCGCTCAGCTTCGCGTTTACAAGCGCCGCATCCGCTCCGTCACCGCCACGAAGAAGATCACCAAGGCGATGGAGATGATCGCCGCCTCGCGCATCGTCAAGGCGCAGCGTCAGGTGGCGGCGTCGACGCCGTACGCCACCGAGTTGACCCGCGCGGTGACGGCGGTGGCGACCGGCTCCACCACCAAGCACCCGCTGACCACCGAGTCCGAGACCCCGACACGGGCCGCGATCCTGCTCGTCACGAGCGACCGCGGTCTGGCCGGCGGTTACTCCTCCAACGCCATTAAGGCCGCGGAGCGACTGACCGAGCGGCTGCGCGGTGAGGGCAAGGAGGTCGTCACGTACGTGATCGGCCGCAAGGGTGTCGCCTACTACGGATTCCGCGAGCGCAAGGTCGAGGATTCGTGGACGGGCTTCACCGACAGCCCGACCTACGCGGATGCCAAGCGTGCCGCCGCCCCGCTCATCGAGGCGGTCACCAAGGACACCGCCGAGGGCGGCGTCGACGAGCTGCACATCGTCTTCACGGAGTTCGTGTCGATGATGACGCAGAACCCGGTCGACGACCGGATGCTGCCGCTCAGCCTCGGTGCCGAGGAGGAGAAGGACGGCAAGGCCGAGATCCTGCCGCTCTTCGAGTTCGAGCCGTCGGCGGAGGACGTCCTCGACGCCCTGCTTCCGCGGTACGTCGAGAGCCGCATCTACAACGCGTTGCTCCAGGCCGCTGCTTCCGAGCACGCCGCCCGGCGCCGCGCGATGAAGTCGGCGACCGACAACGCCGGTGAGCTCATCAAGACGCTCTCCCGGCTCGCCAACGCGGCCCGCCAGGCCGAAATCACCCAGGAAATCAGCGAGATCGTCGGTGGTGCCAGTGCGCTGGCCGACGCGACCGCGGGGAGTGACAAGTAATGACGACGACAGTTGAGACGGCCGTTGCCACGGGCCGCGTCGCCCGGGTCATCGGCCCGGTCGTCGACGTGGAGTTCCCCGTCGACGCGATGCCGGACATCTACAACGCGCTGACCGTCCAGGTCGCCGACCCGGCCGAGGAGGGCAAGCTCAAGACGCTGACCCTCGAGGTCGCGCAGCACCTCGGTGACGGCCTGATCCGTGCCATCTCCATGCAGCCCACCGACGGCCTGGTCCGCCAGGCCCCGGTGACGGACACCGGCGACGGCATCACGGTCCCGGTCGGCGACATCACCAAGGGCAAGGTCTTCAACACCCTTGGCGAGATCCTGAACAAGCCCGAGGCCGAGGCCGAGGTCACCGAGCGCTGGGCGATCCACCGCAAGGCGCCCAACTTCGACCAGCTCGAGTCCAAGACCGAGATGTTCGAGACCGGCGTCAAGGTCATCGACCTCCTCACCCCGTACGTCAAGGGTGGGAAGATCGGTCTGTTCGGTGGTGCCGGTGTCGGCAAGACCGTTCTGATCCAGGAGATGATCTACCGCGTCGCCAACAACCACGACGGTGTGTCGGTGTTCGCAGGCGTCGGTGAGCGTACCCGTGAGGGCAACGACCTCATCGAGGAGATGACCGACTCCGGCGTCATCGACAAGACGGCGCTCGTCTTCGGTCAGATGGACGAGCCGCCGGGCACGCGTCTTCGTGTGGCGCTGGCCGGTCTGACCATGGCGGAGTACTTCCGCGATGTGCAGAAGCAGGACGTGCTCTTCTTCATCGACAACATCTTCCGGTACACCCAGGCCGGCTCCGAGGTGTCCACCCTGCTCGGCCGTATGCCGTCCGCGGTGGGTTACCAGCCGAACCTGGCCGACGAGATGGGTCTGCTCCAGGAGCGCATCACCTCGACGCGTGGTCACTCGATCACCTCGATGCAGGCGATCTACGTCCCCGCGGACGACCTGACCGACCCGGCCCCGGCCACCACCTTCGCCCACCTCGACGCGACGACGGTTCTCTCCCGTCCGATCTCCGAGAAGGGCATCTACCCGGCCGTGGACCCGCTGGACTCCACGTCCCGGATCCTGGACCCGCGTTACATCGCCGCGGACCACTACAACGCCGCGATGCGCGTCAAGGGGATCCTCCAGAAGTACAAGGACCTCCAGGACATCATCGCGATCCTCGGTATCGACGAGCTGGGCGAGGAGGACAAGCTGGTCGTCCACCGTGCCCGTCGCGTCGAGCGCTTCCTGTCGCAGAACACCCACGTCGCCAAGCAGTTCACCGGCGTGGACGGTTCGGACGTCCCGCTCGACGAGTCGATCGCCGCGTTCAACGCGATCTGCGACGGCGAGTTCGACCACTTCCCGGAGCAGGCGTTCTTCATGTGCGGTGGCCTGGAGGACCTCAAGGCCAACGCCAAGGAGCTCGGCGTTTCCTGAGCCGACGGCTCACCGAGGGGGACGGGCGCGTCCCGTCCCCCTCACCACGCCCCGTAGAATTGACCCAACACCCGGCCGACGCGGCCGGGTGGTGACCCGAGGAGCCACCCTTGGCTGCTGAGCTGCACGTCGAGCTGGTCGCCGCGGACCGGAGTGTCTGGTCCGGCGAGGCCACCCTGGTCGTCGCGCGCACCACGTCCGGCGACATCGGCGTCATGCCCGGTCACCAGCCGCTTCTGGGTGTGCTGGAATCGGGCCCGGTGACGATCCGCACGAGCGACGGCGGAACCGTGATCGCCGCGGTGCACGGCGGTTTCCTCTCGTTCGCGGACGACAAGCTCTCGCTGCTCGCGGAGATCGCGGAGCTGGCGGACGAGATCGATGTCCAGCGCGCCGAGCGTGCGCTGGAGCGTGCGAAGGAGGCGACGGACGCCGCTGCCGAGCGGCGCGCCGAAGTGCGCCTGCGCGCGGTGGCGGTGCGCTAGCGCACCGCGACAACGTAGCTTTACCCTCAGCCGCGGCACGGCCTGGAGACCCCTCCGGACCGTGCCGCGGCTGAGGCGATGCAGATGCCTGTGAAGTCCTGGTCTATTCGTTACTCGACGACGCGAGGAGGTCGGTGGAGATGTTCCTCGCGCTGTGGGTGGGCGGAGCGGTCGTCGCCCTGGTCCTGATGGGACTGTTCTTCTTCGGCCTGCGCCGGAGGCTGATCCAGCGTTCCGGCGGGACCTTCGACTGCAGTCTGCGGTGGAACGTGCCGGAGGAGCCCGATCTCTCGGGCAAGGGCTGGGTGTACGGGGTCGCGCGCTACAGCGGTGACCAGGTCGACTGGTTCCGGGTCTTCTCGTACGCGCCCCGTCCGCGCCGGATCCTGGAGCGTTCCTCGATCGAGGTGATCGCCCGCCGGATGCCCGAGGGCGAGGAGGAGCTGGCGCTCCTGTCCGATGCCGTGGTGCTCGGCTGTCTCCATCGGGGGACCCGCCTGGAGCTGGCCATGAGCGAGGACGCGCTGACCGGTTTTCTCGCCTGGCTGGAGGCGGCTCCGCCCGGCCAGCGCGTCAACGTGGCTTGAGGCCGTCGCTCCCGGCGGGCGCCCGACGGCCGCGCCACCTCGCGCGCGTGGCTCCTGCGTCGGCCGGTACGGGTGCGGCCCGGCCGGGACGGCCGTCCCCGGTTCGCCCGTCGTGGGACGTCGGGACGTTTCGGACCCGCGCGGTGCACGTCCTCCGAAGGAGGCGGAGACATTTTGTCACCCGGGCCGGGTGTCTCGCCGCCCCCTCCGGTGGTGCGGACCTTGAGCGAGGCGCTGACCGGGCCGGTCTGGTCGGCGGTGTCACGGGCCCGCACGGTGTACGAGTAGTCCGTGCCCGCGGTCAGGCCGGTGTCGGTGTGGGTGGTGCCGGTGACCGTGGCGACGACCGCGCCGTCGCGCAGCACGTCGTAGTTCTTGATGCCCTGGTCGTCGGTCGCGGCGGACCAGCTCAGCTTGGCCGAGGTGTCGGTGATGTTGCCCGCGGAGGGCGTGCCAGGCGCGGAGGGGGCGTTGTCGCCGGGGACGCTGCCGCCGTCGCAGGGGTTGTCGTTCAGCTTGCAGCCGGTGGGTGCGCCTGAGCCGGTGCCGTTGAAGCCGAAGGAGACGCTGGCGCCGGGGGCGATCGTGCCGTTCCAGCCGAGGTTCTTGGCGGTCCAGTGGTTGTTGGAGCCGGTGACCGTGGCGTCCCAGGCGGAGCCGACCGAGGTGCCCGAGGGGAAGTCGGAGCAGCAGCGCGGTGAGGCCCGCGACCACTCTCGATCCGGTGGCTCCACCGGTCCCGAGTCTGCGTGGGGTCCGGCGTAGGGGGGTGGTTTCCGTGCTCAACGGTGCTCCTCGGGTGAGGTCCGGACATTCGGGGGTGGTCCGTGGACTGCACACCCTGCGCCGCCCCGAGCATGCTTTGTCATGGCGCACTCACCGCAGTGTGTTGTGCGGCGAGAGCAGGAAGGTCTGGACCAATCGTCAAGAGGGCCAGACCAGAGGTCACGTCACGCTCTCACATGCCCAACTCCTGTGCCAGCACGGCAGCTTGGAGTCGGCTCCGTAGGTCCAGCTTGCCCAGCACCCTGCTGACGTGCGTCTTCACGGTCGCCTCGGCCATCGAGAGCCGTGCCGCGATCTCGGCGTTCGACAGCCCCTCGCCGAGGCAGCCCAGTACTTCCCGCTCCCGCCGGGTCAGCGCGTCGAGCACCGACGGATCGGGCGCGGCCGCGGTCCGCGCGGGGCGCGTACCGGCGAACTCCGCGATCAGGCGACGGGTCACCGCCGGGGCGATCAGGCCCTCGCCGCGCGCCACCGCGCGTACCGCTTCCAGCAGATCGCGCGCCTCGGCGTTCTTCAGCAGGAAGCCCGCCGCCCCCGCCCGCAGCGCGCCGAAGACGTACTCGTCCAGGTCGAACGTCGTCAGCACCAGCACGTCCGCCAGCCCTTCGCCTGTCACCTGCCGGGTCGCGGAAACCCCGTCCAGGCGCGGCATCTGAACGTCCATCAGCACCAGGTCCGGCCGGAGCTCGCGGGTCAGGCGCACCGCCTCCTCGCCGTCCCCGGCCTCGCCGACGACCTCGATGTCCGGCGCGCTGCGCAGGATGAGCACCAGCCCCGCGCGGACGGCCGACTGGTCTTCGGCGACCACGACCCGGATCGTCATGCCTTCACATTCCCTTCGTCCACGGGCAGTTCGGCCCGCACTCGCCAGATCCTCGCACCGCCACCGCCACCGCCACCGCCACCGCCACCGCCGTCGCCGTCGTTCGCCGGTCCCGCCTCGATCGTTCCGCCCAGCAGAGCCACCCGTTCCCGCATCCCCACGAGACCGGCACCCGATCCCGGCGCGCGCGGCCCGGAACGGTTCCCGAACACACTGCTGACCTCCACCGTGAGCGACCGTCCGACCTGCCCGAGCCGCACCACGACCGGGCCGGGCGCGGCGTGCTTGAGTGCGTTCGTCAGGGACTCCTGGACGATCCGGTAGGTGGCCAGTTCGACCGGCGCGGGCACCGGCCCCCGCTCCTCGCGGGTGTCCTCGAACGTGCAGGTCAGCCCGCTCGTCCCGGCGTTCGTACCGGCCTGTTCCACCAACGCGTCCAGCGAGTTCAGGGTCGGCGAGGCGCTCGGCTCCGCGTCCGCGACCCCGGTGCGCAGCAGACCGATCAGCCGGCGCATCTCGTCGAGCCCCTCGACGCTGTTCTCGCGGATCACCCCCAGCACCTCGCGCGAGGTGGCCGGGTCGTCGATGGAGAGCGCGGCGGTGGAGTGGATGGCGATCGCCGAGAGATGGTTCGCCACCAGGTCGTGCAGCTCGCGGGCCATCCGGGAGCGTTCCGCGGTCACCGCCTGGGTGCGGTCCATCTCGGCGAGCAGCGCGGTCTGTTCGGCCCGCAGCCGGGCCGTCTCGGCGGCGTCGCGATGGTTGCGGACGCTGACGCCGGTGATCGCGGGACCGAACGAGATCAGACCGGTGACGATTCCGACGAACAGTGCCTCCGGATTGCGGAACCATGCCAGGAGGCCGATCGTGACCGCGACCGTGATCAGGAACGTGGCCACCGGGATCCGGCGGGCGGCGGACGGTGTCCCGTACAGCACCGCCGCGTACATCAGATCGGTGAACATCACGACGGTCGCCAGGTTCCCCACCGTCAACTGGTCCGCGACCAGCGCGAGTGTGCCGATGACCAGCCCCGTCCGCGGAGCCGTCCTGCGGACGAGTTCGAGCATCGAGACGACGGCGAGCGGCAGCAGGGCGACCCAGGGGGCGACGAAGGACCGGGCGCCCTGCGTGTGCAGCCCCAGCACCCACATCAGCAGGCCGCTGAGGAGGCCGATGACCGCGATGAGCACGTCGTGGCGGTGCGGACGGAGGAAGGGGAACACCCTCCCATCCAACACGGCCGCCCGGGCGGGGACCTCGGTGCCGTGGGCGATGTGCGTGTACATCAAAGGATGCAGTCGAGGTTCGTCACCGGCGACGACGAGTCCGGGCGGCGCGAACGGCAGACTGGGGGCCGACGGGAAGGAGACGGGCGTGATCGTCACGTTGATCGTGCTCTGCGAGGTCGGCTTCTGGGTGCTGCTGGCCGTGGGGCTGGCGCTGAGGTATCTGGCGAAGAAGCCGCGTCTGGGAGCGGCCGTGCTGCTCTGCGAACCCCTGCTGGAGCTCGTTTTGCTGGTGGTGGCGGCGATCGACCTGAAGAACGGGGCGGAGCCGGGCACGCGGCACGGAGTGGCCGCGGTCTACATCGGTTTCACGGTGGGCCTCGGTCACTCCACGATCCGCTGGGTCGACGCGAGGGTCGCCCACCGCTTCGCGGGCGGCCCGCCGCCGGTCAAGCCGCCGAAGTACGGGATGGCGCGCGCGGTGCACGAGTGGAAGGTCGCGGCGCGGTGGACGGTCGCGGCGGTGACCGCGCTGGGGTTGCTGCAGGCGGCGATCTGGTACGTGGGCGGCGACGGGGATGTGACCTCGCTGCGCTCGTGGCAGCAGACGATGCTGTACGTGATCGGGATCAACGTGGCCGTCGCGGGCAGCTACACGCTGTTCCCGAAGCGGGAGCCCGCGGGGGAGCGGGGCGCGGTGACGCCACGGGAGCCGGCCGAGAAGCGGTGAAGCGGCCCGAACAGCCCCGAGCAGCGGTGAACCGTGGCGGGGCCGTGAACGCCGCAGAGGCGGGGAACCGGCCCGAGCAGCGGTGGAACGGCCGCACAGGCGGCGAACCCGCGCGAGGCCGTGGACCGACCGTGCGAGCGCGACGACGGTGCCCGCACGGCCCGTATGGTCCGTACGGGGCGGGTACCGGTCGCCGGGCCCCGTACGGCGACCTGCGGGGCGGAGCGGCTACCGTTCCCCGCCCGGCACCCACAGCACGTCGCCGACCTCCTTGTTCGCCGTCCTCGCGAGGATGAACAGCAGGTCCGAGAGCCGGTTGAGATACGTCGCCGTCAGCGCGTTCATCGTCTCGCCGTGCACCTCCAGCGCCGCCCAGGTGGACCGTTCCGCGCGCCGGACCACCGTGCACGCCTGATGCAGGAGCGCCGCCCCCGGGGTACCGCCGGGCAGGATGAAGCTGCGCAGCTTGTCCAGCGGCTCCAGGAAACGGTCGCAGTCCGCCTCCAGCTTGTCGACGTAGCTCTGCTCCACCCGCAGCGGCGGGTGCTTCGGGTCCTCGACGACCGGGGTCGACAGGTCCGCGCCCACGTCGAACAGGTCGTTCTGCACACGGACGAGGACCTTCACGACGTCCTCGGGCAACCGGCCGAGCGCGATGGCCGTGCCGATGACGGCGTTGGCCTCGTTCGTGTCGGCGTACGCGGCGATCCGCAGATCGGTCTTGGCGGTCCGGGACATGTCACCGAGGTGCGTGGTGCCCCGGTCGCCGGTGCGGGTGTAGATCCGTGTCAGGTTGACCATGCGGCCAGCCTAGTGTGGTGAGCGGAAAGGTCTGCCGGGAGCCGGTGAACCGTTCCGGTGGCAGTGCCAGGTCCCGCCTTCGCGCTGCCGTCGTCCTGCCGCAGGCCGGGCCGTGCGGCGTCCGGGTCGTGCGGCGTCCGGGCCGTGCGAGGGCGGGGCCAGGACCGTTCCTCGTACGGGACGCGCGTGAGGGACTCCGACAGGACGGGGCCGCCCCTGCCAGGGCGAAGCCGGGAGCCCGCGGAAGTGCCGGGCGCCGCACGGCAGGCGGCGGGGCGGCGGGGCGAGGGCCGGGGCCCGGGTGGCTGTCCGACGGGGAGCGCGCCCGCTGCGCGGCGGACCACGAGGACCCTCAACTGTGCCCCGCGGGCCGCCGGATGACGGGTGCCGGTGTGATGTCCGTCATGTGAGACGTGACGCGCATCTCTTCGCGGTCACAGGACCTCTCACGGGTACTAATCTCCGCCAGAAGAGCAATGTGAACAACCGTTATGACCGGTGCCGTGCAGGGATCAGCTGCAGAGGCGAACAGAAACCGAGGGGTGCACACGTGGCCAGGAAGCTCGCCGTCATCGGAGCCGGACTCATGGGATCCGGCATCGCGCAGGTCTCCGCCCAGGCGGGCTGGGACGTCGTGCTGCGCGATGTCACCGACGAGGCCCTGGCCCGCGGACGGGACGGCATCAGCGCCTCGTACGAGAAGTTCGTCTCCAAGGGGAAGCTGGAGGCGGCGGACGCCGAGGCCGCGCTCGCCCGCATCACCACGACCACCGACCTCGACGCGGTCGCCGACGCGGACGTCGTCGTGGAGGCCGTCTTCGAGAAGCTCGACGTCAAGCACGAGATCTTCCGCTCCCTCGACAAGATCGTCCGGGCCGACGCGGTCCTCGCCTCCAACACCTCCGCGATCCCGATCACCAAGATCGCGGCCGTGACGGAGCGCCCCGAGCGCGTCGTCGGTGTGCACTTCTTCTCGCCGGTCCCGATGATGGGGCTGTGCGAACTCGTCCGCGGCTACAAGACGAGCGACGAAACCCTCGCCACCGCACGGGAGTTCGCCGAGTCCGTCGGCAAGACCTGCATCGTCGTCAACCGGGACGTGGCCGGCTTCGTCACCACCCGGCTGATCTCGGCGCTCGTCGTCGAGGCCGCCAAGCTGTACGAGTCGGGCGTCGCCTCGGCCGAGGACATCGACATCGCCTGCAAGCTGGGCTTCGGGCACGCCATGGGCCCGCTCGCCACGGCCGACCTGACCGGCGTCGACATCCTGCTCCACGCCACGAACAACATCTACACCGAGTCGCAGGACGAGAAGTTCGCCGCACCGGAGCTGATGCGCCGGATGGTGGATGCCGGTGACATCGGCCGCAAGAGCGGGCAGGGCTTCTACACGTACTGAACTTTTCGCCCCCGGGCCCGTTCCGCCGTCGGCCGGGCCCGGAGGCCGTGGGTGCCGTTCGGAACCTCCGGGCCCGTCCGGGTCGTGTCAAGCCGGAGTCACCCCGCGGAGTGAAATCGGTATCGGTTCGCTTACAGACGGCAACTTCCCTGTCTCCGTCACAGTCAGTTGTGGGAGAGACAGAACAGACAGACGAAACTTTGCAACGGAGATTCACGGGGAGCGCATATGCACATCAGGGGCGATCACGCCGAACTGGTCGTCGGGGGCCGCCTCGACGTCCGAAGCGCGGCGGACGCCCGTACGGCCCTGCACTCGGCCCTCGACGACGGAGCCGGCGACCTGGTGCTCGACCTGACCGAGCTGGACTCCTGGGACGCCACCGGACTCGGCGTCATCATGGGCGCGCACCGACGGGCCGGGCGGGCGGGCCGACGGCTGGTGCTCCGGGGCGTGCCGCCGCAGATGCAGCGCCTGCTGGTCGCGACGCGGTTGCACCGCATCCTGGCCGTCGAGGGCGGAATCGCGGCGGACTCCCTGCCGCGCGTGTAGCACCGGCCCGGACCGTACGGAACGACCGCACGGGAACGGCCTGCGCGCCGGACGGCCTCCACTTTCGGAGGGGCTCCGCGAGGGACCGGACGTACGGGACCACTTGCCGCGTCGGCCTGTTCACGGGCGTCGGGCATCCGTCCCGGCCCACGGGCTCGCGATCCACGGGCTCCCGGTCCACGGGGCTCGCGGTCCATGAAGTGCCCCGTTCCCTGAAGTTCGCGGTCCACGGAGTTCCCGGGTGTCCGGGGGTCCCGGTTACTGGAGCACTCGATGCGTGCGAATCCGGCCATGCTGTGCGAACGAAGAGTCACATTCGGCACGAGAACGTGCGCATCGGGCGGCCCGGACCCCCGACTGTGCGCGGGCACCGGGCGACGGTCTAGGGTCGGCCCGTCCGCCGATTCACGGGACCCACCGGGCGGACACCGGACCGGAGGCGACAGCAGGGCGTGCGAGGCCGGGAGGGACAACCGTGCGCGACGCGTCTGGGGGCTTTGGCGATGGACCCGACACACCAGGGGCCGGAGGAGTACGGCCGGGACGGCGAGGGCCCCGGCGGGACGGCCGGCGGACGAAAGCCCGTCCCCGCCCCGTCCCCGGGCGCCGCGCCCCGTCCGGGTAGGGGAATTTCCACCGCCCCGGACCACGGTCAGCAGACATCGCACCCGGCCCGTGTCGTCCGCGTCATATCGGGCGACTACCTCCTCACCGTCAACCCGGTCGACGGCAGCGAGGTCGAGCTGTACCCGCCGGGGGAGCAGCCCGCGCCCCCGGTACGGCGCACCGCGGCCGACCGCGCCGACCGCGAGCGCGCCGCCGCGCCTCCCGTGCCGCCGGGGCCGCCCGCCCCGCAGCCGCCCCTCCTGGAGCGCACGGAGGAGCGGGAACGGCTGGTGCGGCTGCTGACCCGCGGACGCTCCGTGCGGCTCACCGGACCGGCCGGTTCCGGCCGTACCACCCTGCTGAACGCCGTCGCCGCCGACTGCGCCGGTCTGGCGCCGGACGGTGTCGTACGGCTCTTCGGCCACAACAGGTCCGCCGCCGACCTGCTGTACGCGCTCTTCGAGGCCGTGTACGACGCTCCGCTGCACCGGCCCGACCGCGCCGCGCTCCTCGACCACGTCCGGGGCATCGGCGCCGTCGTCGTGCTCGACGACCTGGAGTTCGGCGGGGCCGCCCTGGAGGAACTGCTCGACGCCACACCGGAGTGCGCCTTCCTCTTCGCGGCCACCCCGGACGTCCCCGCGCCCGGCGCGGACTCGTACGTCGAAGAGGTCTTCCTCCCCGGTCTCGGCCGGAGTTCCTCGGTCGAGCTGTTGGAACGGGTCGCCGAGCGTCCGCTCACCGATGAGGAGAAGAACTGGGCGGGAGACCTCTGGTTCGAGTCGGAGGGGTTGCCGCTGCGCTTCGTCCAGGCGGCCGCCCTGCTGCGTCGACGCGACCAGTTGCGCGCCGACCCCGACGCCCGCGGTGCCTCGGACCCGGACGACGGCATGGGAGGCCCGTCCGCACGACCGCCCTTCGGACACGACGAGGCGACCGACGGCGTCCACATTCCACTGCCCAACCTCGGCGAGGCCGCGGCGCCCGCCGCGCTGCTCGCCTCAGAGCTCAGCGGGGCCGCCCGCGACACCCTGCGCTTCGCGGTCGCGCTCGGCGGCGAGGTGCCGCATCAGGCGCACCTTCCGGCCCTGGTCGGGGACACCCACGCGGACGCCGCGCTCGGCGAACTGGCCGGCTGCGGACTGCTCTCCCCGGCCGGTTCCCGCTACCGCCTGGCCGCGGGGGCCCTCGCCCAACTGGAGGCCGCGGGCTACGGCGACGACCGTGCCGAGCGGGGCCGTACCGCGGCCCGGCACTACGCCTGGTGGGCCGGGCACCCCTCGGTCACCCCGGCGCGGGTCACCGCCGAGGCCGACGCGGTCATCGCCGCCATGACACGGCTCGTCCCCGGCGGAGAAGGAGACGGGCAGGCCGACGCGGCCGTGCTGCTGGCCCGCAGCGCGTCCCCGGCCTTCGCGGCGGGACTGCACTGGGGCGCCTGGGAGAAGGCCCTGCGGATCGGCCAGGAGGCGGCCAGGCTCGCCGGTGAGATCGCCGAAGAGGCGTACTTCCACCACGAGTTGGGAATCCTGGCGCTCTGCTCCGGGAATCCGGACCGGGCCAGGACGGAGCTGGAGACATCGATCGGCATGCGCGGGGCGCTCGCCGACAAGCCGGGCATGGTGGTCGGGCGGCGCGCGCTCGCCCTGGTCGCGGACCGGTCCGGCGCGACGCCGCCCGGTGCTCCCGTTCCCGGCCGGCCGCCGTCGGCCGGTCCCGTCCCCGGGGGACCGGTGCCCGGTGGCCCGGTGCCGGTGGGCCGGTCGGCGTCGGCCTCGCGGCACGAGGAGACGGCTCCGCTGCCCACCGGACCGGTGACCGCGGCGACGCAGAAACCGGCGCGGGGCTCCGGCGTGGACACCACCGCGGTGATCCATCTGCGGAGCAACTCCGCGACCGCCCCGGGAGCCGGGGCGCAAAAGGGCCGTTCCGCCCTGCTGGGAGGCGCCCGGCGCAACGTCGTCGCGGTGGGCGCGGCAGCGCTTCTCGCCGCCGTGCTCGGCACCGTCGTGGTGCTGGGCGTGACGTCCGACGGCGGCGGCGCCCGGGGGAACCATCCCGGCGTCACGTCCGAGGAATCGGCGGGCCCCGACGACGGCGGGAACGGGGCCTCGGACGACGGACCGGTGGACGGATCCCCTTACGGGGACGAGACGTCCGGGGGCGGCACGGTGACGCCGGGCCCGTCCGGCAGCGGGGTCGCGCCGAGCGGGAGCGGCACGCCGTCCCCCGGCGCCACGGAGCCGAGCGGCAGCCCTTCGTCGGGCACGCCGACCGACGCAGCCTCCTCGCCGGGCACTCCGACCGGGCCGGGCGTTCCCACGAAGCCGGCCACGCCGACGCCGCCGGTGAGCCCGAGCCCGAGCGAGACGGAGGACAACTCCCCGGAACCGACGGATCCGCCCACGGAGGAACCCTCGCCGTCCCCGCCGCAGGACACTTCCGACTCGGCGAGCGGGCCGTCCTCGTCCTCCCTCCCGTCGTCGCGCCTCTGGTCGTCGGCGCAGGGGATGGACGAGGGACCGGCGGTGGTCTGAGTCGCACCGGACGCCGGCAGACCTCCGGCATACAGACCCCCGACGCCGGACGCGCGAGGCGCGTCCGGCGTCGGGGGTCTGCGGAGGAATCCGGGAAGGGGCAGGTCGGTCAGAACAGGCGCAGCTTGTCGTCCTCGATGCCGCGCAGCGCGTCGTAGTCGAGGACGACGCAGTCGATCCCGCGGTCCGTCGCCAGCACCCTGGCCTGCGGCTTGATCTCCTGAGCCGCGAAGACGCCCTTCACCGGGGCCAGGTGGGGGTCGCGGTTGAGCAGCTCCAGATAGCGGGTCAGCTGCTCCACGCCGTCTATGTCGCCACGCCGCTTCAGCTCCACGGCGACGGTCCCGCCGTCGGCGTCTCGGCAGAGGATGTCGACGGGGCCGATCGCGGTGAAGTACTCGCGGCGGATCAGGGTGTAGCCCTCTCCGAGAGTCTCGATCCGGTCGGCGAGGAGCTCCTGGAGGTGTGCTTCGACACCGTCCTTGATGAGGCCCGGGTCGACGCCCAGTTCGTGGGACGAGTCGTGGAGGATCTCCTCCATCGTGATGATCAGTTTCTCGCCCGCCTTGTTCACCACGGTCCAGACGTCCGTGGCGTCGCCGGTGCCCTCCTTGAGGGTGCAGGGCGGCGACATCCAGTTGAGGGGTTTGTACGCCCGGTCGTCGGCGTGGATCGACACGCTCCCGTCCGCCTTGACGAGGATCAGGCGGGGAGCGGAGGGCAGGTGGGCGGTGAGCCGGCCGGCGTAGTCCACGGAGCAGCGGGCGATGACGAGACGCATGGTCGGCAACGCTACTCGACGACCGGCGCTCCACGCGATTCTCCCCCGTCCGCCCGCGACCGGACGGGAGGTGTCCGCTTCCGGTGGGGACGTGAGGACCGGAGATGACCGGACCGCCCCCGTCCGGACCGGATGCGACCGGACCGTCCGTGTCCGGACCGCCCCCTGTCCGGACTGGATGCGACCGGAACCGACGTGACCGGACCTGCTCTTTTCGGGCTTGCCCCTCTTTGCTCCCCTTCGTTGTTGGCCGGTTGTGTTCCCAATCTCCTGGTGCGGCCCGGACCTCACCCTTACGGTGTAATCAGGAGGTCGCCGTGTGTGCACGCTGCGTCGCGTTCCTCCTTGCTCTGCCCGTAAGGCCCCGGCCCGGTGCCGGGGCCGCGAGAGGAGAACCCATGTCGCTCGACGTCTCACCGGCGCTGTTGGAACAGGCCGAGCGAGGCGAGGTCGACGAAGCCGATTTCGTCGACTGCGTCCGAACCTCCCTGCCCTACGCGTGGGAGATGATCAGCTCGTTGGTGGCTCAGTTGGAGGTCGACGGCGGAGAGTTCGCCGACAACCAGACGCCGCCGCCCAACGAGCAGGCTCGTGGTCAGCTGCTGCGTGCGCTCGCGAGTGATGCGATACGCGGCGCTCTGCAACGGCACTTCGGGGTGCGTCTGGCATTCCAGAACTGCCACCGCGTCGCGGTGTTTCCGCTGGACGCCTCGGCCGACGAGCGGCTGGCCCGCTTCACTTCGGTGAGAGGCCAGTTGCTCAACCAGTCGCCCGAACTCCGGGACTGCTGAGGCCCGTTCGGCGGCAGGGCCTGCCCGGCCATGAGCCGTCGGGCAGGCCCTGAGCGCGTGCACGACGCTGTGCTGTTGCGGGCCGCGGGAGGTGCGACCCGGACCGGGGCGGCAGCCGTACCCCGCGGCGGCTCAGGCGAGGAGCGGCAGCACCTCCGTGCCCAGCCGCGCCACGTTCTCCTCCGTGGCCGCCAGATCTCCGGAGCCCTCCACGAGGAGCGCGAAGCGGGTGATGCCCGTCCGCTCGGCGGTGGCGGCGAGCCGGTCGGCGGCCGACCGGGGCGGACCCACCGGATGAAGGGCGCAGAGCAGCTCCGTGTACGCGACCGGGTCGCGCATCACCCGGTGCCGGCCGTCGACCGTCACATGGGCGCCCAGTCCCACCCGCAGCCAGCCGGGCATCGCCTTGACGAGGGACTCCACCGCGTCCTCGGCGCGGTCGGCGATCTGGACCACCCCGGCGGACACGTGCCCGGCCGCCCGGACGCTCTCCGGTGAACGGCCCGCGGCCAGGGCGGTGGTGCGCCACAGGGCGATCATCTCCGCCTTCTCCTCGTCCCCGCAGTGCATGCCGAGGAGCATCGGCAGCCCGCGGTCCGCGGCGAGTCGTACCGTTCGGGGCGAGGTGCACGCGACGACCACCTCGGGGCCCCCGGGCCCGTCGTCCCCGGGGGCGGCGCCGTCGAACCCGGCGAGCGGTTCGTCGGCCCGGGGGACCACCGCCACCTCGCGAAAGTCGTACCGCGGCCCCTTCCCCGCGACCCTCGGCCGGGTCAGCCAGTCGAGCAGCAGGTCCAAGGACTCCGGGAAGCCCTTCTCGTACGCCTCCAGCCCCGCGCCGAACACCTCCAGGTCCACCCAGGGGCCGCCCCGGCCGACGCCGAGCGTGAACCTGCCGCCGCTGGTGAGATGGAGCAGCGCGGCCTGTTCGCCCAGCGCGATCGGGTGCTGGGTCGGCAGCACGCTCACCGCCGTACCCACCCGGATTCTGCGGGTGCGGCCGAGCAGCAGCGCGGCCAGGGTGACGGCGGACGGGCATACCCCGTACGGCACGAAATGGTGCTCCGCCAGCCAGACCGAGTCGAGCCCGGACTCCTCCGCGACCTCGGCGGACCGGATCGCGCGATGCAGTGCCTCCCCCGGCCCCTGTCCCGGAAACTGTGCTGCCAGTACGAACGTCCCCACGCGCATCGCCAATTGCCTCCTTGCGGCCGACGTGGTCTCTCCCCCATGGGCAACAACGTCTGACACGTGCCAAGGGCACGGCGCAGCGGCAAGTTGTTCGGATTGTCCGGCAAGTCGCCAAAGTCGGACGGAACGTTCCCTCATGGCGCGGGGAGCAGGGCTGGGCCGAATGGGCCTACGCTGAGGGCTGTCCCGCACGGCCTGTCCGGAGTTCACCGCCCGCCTTTCGGGCGGAGACAGGAGGTTCCGGACAGACCCTGGAGGAAAGCCGCCCGGCCCGTTTGTGAGGTGTCACGTGTCCCCGCGCCGCAACCGCCCCCGAGGCGGCGAGAGTTTCCAGGAGCGAGCAGCGGAGCCGGGGGTACGCTACGGCGGCGGCGGACGCGTCGAGGAGTGGCGCGGGGAGGAGTGGTCGGTGCGCCCGGTGAGCGGCGCGAGCGCGGCCGGCAAGCGGTACCGCTGCCCCGGCTGCGACCAGGAGATCCCGCCCGGCGTCCCGCACTTGGTGGCCTGGTCCGAGTACGGCGGCATCGACGACCGCAGGCACTGGCACAAGGCGTGCTGGAACGCGAAGGACCGCCGCACCACACAGGTGCAGCGGTCCAGGAACGCTCCCCGCTACTGACCGTCCCCCCGCCGGCCCCGGGTGCCTGTCCCGGAGGGCCGCACGGACCGTCGGCCGGTCAGACGTCCCGGCGCTCCAGCGTCGCGTAGGCGGCGCCCATCGCCACGGCCGTCACCCCGAGCATGATCCACAGCGAGTCCCAGCCGGCGGGGCCGGAGCCGGTGAACGAGGCGTCGTAGAGCACGCTGAGCTGGCTGGGAATCGAGTACACGAGGAATGCCTCGCGCAGGCCGGTCAGGGACCGCGAGAACATGAAGATTCCCAGCACCAGGGGCAGCAGCACCACACCGATCATGATCGTCACGGCGCCCGCGGAGTGCCGGACGAGTGCGCCGACCGCGAGCGAGAGCAGCCCCAGCAGCGCGATGTAGAGCCCGACGCCGATCGTGGCGCGCAGCCAGTCGTCCGTGTCCGCTTCCTTGCCGTCCAGCAGCGCCGTGTGCACCACGCCGACCGCCGTGGCCGACACGGTGGTGACGGCGAAGGTGAGCAGGAAGAAGACGGCCGCCTTGGCGGTCAGCACCCGGGAACGGTCGGGACAGGCCGTCAGCGTCGGCCGGATCAGGCCCGTCCCGTACTCGGACGTGATGGTCAGCACGCCGAGCGTGATCACGCAGATCGAGCCCAGGAGCACCCCGAAGAAGCCGAAGCTGAGCTCCGGGACGTCGCCCAGATCGGAGTCGGTCAGCGTGACCATGAAGGCCACCAGTACGCCGAGGCCGAGGACCAGGGCGAGCATG
Source organism: Streptomyces sp. NPDC047982 (assembly GCF_043204165.1). Classification (NCBI taxonomy): domain Bacteria; kingdom Bacillati; phylum Actinomycetota; class Actinomycetes; order Kitasatosporales; family Streptomycetaceae; genus Streptomyces; species Streptomyces sp. NPDC047982. Next base: position 109,034 of record NZ_JBIDBS010000009.1, read on the forward strand.
ACGCCGAGCGTCCACATGGTGGAGCGCACCGAGCGGATCTTGGTCCACTCGGAGGCGAGCGCGTCGGTGAGGGTGGCGGGCCGCATGGGGATCGGGGAGGCGTAGAACCCGGCCGGTGCCTCCTGCGCGGTCGGGCGGGGGAGGGGCGTCTGCTGCCGGCCCGGTGCCTGCGGTGTCGGCGTCGGCGGTGTCGTCATCGGGCTTCCTCGCTGGTCTCGCTCCTGGTCGGGTCCGTGGGCGCGGGCGCCGGTGCCATGGTCTCGGCGGGCGCGGCCTGGGCCGGGGCGGGAGCTGCCACGGTCTCGGCGCTCCCGGTGGTCCCCGCGTTCCCGGCGGGTGTCGCGGACAGGTCCTGTCCGGGCGGCGGCGGGGCGTACCAGCCCTGCTGCGGCACCTCGGGGATCTGCTGCCGCTCGGGTCCGTCGTCCGGCACCAGCTGGTGCAGCCCGGCCTTCTCGTCCGCCGTCGAACGGTAGTCCACGACGCTCTGCGTCATCCGCATGTACGCCTCCTCCAGCGACGCCTGGTGCGGCGAGAGCTCCCACAGCCGGACGTCCGCCTCGTGGGCCACGTCACTGATCCTCGGCAGTGCCAGGCCGGTGATCCGCAGGGCCCCGTCCGGCTCCGACAGCACCTGGCCGCCCGCCTCGATGAGCGAGGAGGTGAGCTTCTCCCGCCGCTCCGGGGCCCCGTCCGCGACACGTACCCGGGCGAAGTCCGCGGAGTTGGCGGCGATGAAGTCCTTCACGCTCATGTCGGCGAGCAGCCGGCCCCGTCCGATCACGATCAGATGGTCGGCGGTGAGGGCCATTTCGCTCATCAGGTGCGACGAGACGAAGACCGTGCGCCCCTCCGCTGCCAGCGCCTTCATCAGGTTGCGGACCCAGAGGATGCCCTCGGGGTCGAGTCCGTTGACGGGTTCGTCGAAGAGCAGCACCTGGGGGTCGCCGAGCAGCGCCGCCGCGATGCCGAGCCGCTGGCCCATCCCGAGGGAGAAGCCCTTGGTCCGCTTCCGCGCGACCTCGTGCAGACCGACGACCCCGAGCACCTCGTCGACCCTCGCCGCCGGGATGCCCGCGAGTTGGGCGAGCGAGAGGAGGTGGTTGCGGGCGCTGCGCCCGCCGTGCACCGCCTTCGCGTCGAGCAGCGCGCCGACCTGGCGCGGAGCGTTCGGCAGGTGGCGGAAGGGGTGGCCGCCGATCGTGACGTGACCGGAGGTCGGCCGGTCCAGGCCCAGCATCATGCGCATGGTGGTGGACTTGCCCGACCCGTTGGGGCCGAGGAACCCGGTGACGGTACCGGGCCGCACCTGGAAGGAAAGGTCGTGCACGGCCGTCACAGCGCCGTAACGCTTGGTCAGGCCGACTGCCTCGATCATGCTTCAGCCCCATCGACTTTTGTCCGTCGTCGGGGCCGGGCCGTCGGCCGCACACCCCCGTAAGGGTTACGAGGATATCCAGCCCTTGACGGTCGTGGCCAAGTCGTTCCGGCGGGTGTCGCCCGAGCGACCGTGCGGACGGAACGCCCGCGGGGACCGGACGTCACGCCTGAGGGTGCGGGCGGCGCCCCCCGGGTCGGACCACGTTCCCCGGGTACGGGCGTCCCGCCCCTCGTTCACGCGTCGCGCCTCCTCAGCAGGAGATACCCGCCCACCAGCGCCGCCGCCACCCACGCCACCAGGATGCCGAGCCCGCCCCACGGCCCGTAGGGGCTCGGGTCGCCGTTCAGGGCGTCGGGAGCCACCTGCATGATCTTGCGCCCGGCCTGGTCCGGGAAGTAGCGGGCGACCTCTTTCGCGACCGGCACCACCGACAGGATCTGGGAGACCAGGAAGAAGAACGGCATCAGGATGCCCAGCGACAGCATCGAACTGCGCAGTATCGTCGCCACGCCCATGGAGAAGATCCCGATCAGGCCCATGTACAGCCCGCCGCCGACGACCGCGCGCAGCACATGGGGCGCTCCGATGGTCGTGCCGAGGTCACCGAGCAGGGCCTGACCGAGGAAGAACGAGACGAAGGCGGTGGCGGCGCCGACCGCCAGCGCCAGCGCACCGGCCACCGCGATCTTGCTGAAGAGGAACGTGCCGCGCCGGGGCACGGCCGCCAGCGAGGTGCGGATCATGCCCGAGCCGTACTCCGTACCGACCACCAGAACACCGAAGACGACCATGGCGAGCTGTCCAAGCGTCAGGCCGGAGAAGCTGATCGGGGTCGGGTCGAAGACGGCCCGCTCCGCGGGCGGGAGGTTGTCGAACTGAGCGTTCATCAGGGCGCAGATCGCCGCGCTCATCGCGACGGTGACGCCGAACGCGGCGATGAGCGTCCAGACGGTCGACGAGACCGTCCGGATCTTGGTCCATTCGGAGGTCAGGACCGCGGGTACCGATGCCATCGTCGTCAGACCTCCTTGCCGGTCGGGCCGGCCGTGCCGGTGAGGCCGGTCGTGTCGGGGATGTCCTCGGTGCGCGCGGGGCCGCGGCCGGGGGCGTCGGCGGTCGGCCGGTCGTACTGCTCGCCCCAGCGAGGGCCCGGGGGCGGTGGCGCGGCACCCGGCTCCGAGCGCGCGTGGTACTCCACCGAATCCGCCGTCATCCGCATGAACGCCTCTTCCAGGGAGGCCCGCTGGGCGCTCAGCTCGTGCAGCACGATCCGGTGCAGGGCGGCCAGCTCGCCCAGCGCCTCGGTGGTGGCGCCGTCGATCTCCAGCACGCCGCTCCCGTCCTCGACCACGACCAGCCCCTCCGCCTGCAGCACGTCCCGCAACCGCTCCTGCTCGGGGGAGCGCAGCCGTACGTAGCTCCGGGAGTTCTGGTGGATGAAATCGGCCATCGAGGTGTCGGCGAGCAGCCGGCCCTGACCGATCACGATCAGATGCTCGGCGGTGAGGGCCATTTCGCTCATCAGGTGCGACGAGACGAAGATGGTCCGGCCCTCCCCTGCCAGCGCCTTCATCAGGTTGCGGATCCAGTGGATGCCCTCGGGGTCGAGTCCGTTGACGGGTTCGTCGAAGAGCAGCACCTGGGGGTCGCCGAGCAGCGCCGCCGCAATCCCGAGCCGCTGGCCCATGCCGAGCGAGAACCCCCTCGACTTCTTCTTCGCGACGGCGGTCAGACCGACGGTCTCCAGCACCTCGGCGACCCGGCCCGCCGGGATGCGATTGCTCTGCGCGAGACAGAGCAGGTTGTTGTACGCGCTGCGCCCGCCGTGCATCGACTTGGCGTCCAGCAGCGCGCCGACGTGCTTCAGGGGTTCGTCGAGGTCGCGGTAGTGCCTGCCGTCGATGCGCACCGAACCGCTCGTCGGGTTGTCGAGACCGAGCATCATCCGCATCGTGGTCGACTTGCCCGCCCCGTTCGGCCCCAGAAAACCCGTCACCATCCCCGGGCGCACCTGGAACGAGAGCCGGTCGACGGCGACCTTGGTCCCGAAGCGCTTGGTGAGGCCATCGAGCTCGATCATGGGCTCACGCTAGAACGGCCACGCGCCCGGCGCCACCGGAGTGGTGGGACCGGGCGCGTCAGGCGTACGCGGAGGTACGGTCGAGGGCGTACGGATCAGCGGGTCTGCTGGGCCGGGACGCCGCGGCCGGACGATTCCTCGTCGGAGGGGGAGCCCGCGGCGGCCACCGCGGCACCCGTGAGCGTCGCCAGCATCTCGCGGACGTTCGTCAGCTGGGCGTTGATCGAGTCGCGGCGGTTGGTGAGCGCCGCCAGCTCGCGCTCCGATTCGCTGCGGATCCGGTCGGCCTTCGCGTTCGCGTCGGCCACGATGTCCTCGGACTGACGCTGCGCGGTCTCGACCGTCTGACGGGCCCGGCGCTCGGCGTCCGTGCGGAGCTTCTCGGCCTCCAGGCGGAGCTGCTCGGCGCGGTGCTCGATCTCGGCGAGGCGCTTCTCGGCCTTGGCCTGACGGGACGCGAGGTCGCGCTCCGACTGGTCGCGGCGCTTGGCCAGGTTGGTCTCGAAGTCCGCGGCGGCCTGGGCGGCCTTGGCGCGGGTCTCCTCGAAGAGGGCGTCCGCCTCCTCGCGCTTCTGTGCGGCGTCCTTCTGGGCCTCCGCGCGCAGCGTGCTGGCCTCACCCTTGGCCTTCTCGACGATGCTCACACCCTCGTCCTCGGCCTTCGCCTTGCGATCGGCGGCGAACGCCTCGGCGTCGTTGCGCACCTGCTGGGCGGCCGACTCGGCGAGCTCGCGGTGCTGCTCGGCGGCGCGACGGGCCTCCTCGCGCAGGTCCTTCGCCTCCTCCTCGGCCAGGCGGAGGATCTTCTCCACACGCGCGCCGAGACCGGCGTACGACGGCTCCGCGTCGCTCACCTGGGCCTGGGCGTTCTGCGTCTCGAGGTGCAGCTCCTCGATGCGCTTTTCCAGAGACGTGATGCGGGTGAGAGCGCTATCACGGTCGGCGACGAGCTTGGTGATGCGGTCGTCCACCTGACCGCGGTCGTATCCGCGTCGCACGAGCTCGAAGCCGAAGGGGGAGGAAGGGTCGCTCATGGGGTTCCTGTCGAAAGAGACCGGTGAGGTGTTAGGGGGAATCCTAGGCGCCGGAACGGCGTGTCATCGAGTGGATGCAGGTTTGATCTGGAGAATGACGCCCCATTTGAGTGGCCGGCCCCCGTAACGTTTGCCACTCGGAGGGTCGAACCTCCCTTTCTCAGCGCGGACATGACGTCATGCCAGGCCCTGTCTTCACACTGCCGTCGTGCGGCCGGAGTCCGGGACGTACGACGTCCGCCGCATCGCGCCGCCCAGAACTCCACGCGTTCTGGGCTCCGTTCGAGCGGCGGAGACCCCGTCCGAGGGCTTCCGGCCGGCTCGTGGTCGCACGCGCCACACGCCGCACAGTCCGGTCTCCGGCCGAACGCCGCCATTCGAGGACACCGTCTGGGGCGTGTTTCGAAAGTCCCGTCTGGTCGGGGACCCCGCCCTGCGGGCGGACGACGCTCCTTTCGAAACACGCCCTAGCCGCCGGACGACTTGCCGTTCGAGCGGGAGCCCGCGGAGGCACCGGCCTTGACGCCGCCCGAACCCTTGCCGCTCGACGGCGTCTCGAACGATTCCAGGGCCTCCAGCACGTCCTGCACGCGGGAGATCTCGGTATTGATGTCCTCGCGTCGGCGCACCAGCACGTCGAGGTCGCGCTTGCCCTCGGCGACCATGCGCTTGGCCTCGGCCTCGGCGTCGGCCCGCAGCTTCTCGGCCTCGCGGACCAGCGTGGCCTTCTTCTGCTCGGCCTCCTTCAGCAGCGACTCGGCCCGCTTCACCGCGGCGATCCGGACCTTGCTCGCCTCCGAATTCGCGTTCGCCAACAGCTCCTTGGCCTTGGCCTCGGCGTCCTCCCGCTGCTCGGTCGCCGCCTTCATCAGCTTGTCGACGCGCTCGCCCGTCATCTTCATCTGCTCGGCGGTCTCCCGCCGGGCCCGGTCGTGCAGTTCCTCGATCTCGCCCTCGATCCGGGCCCGCAGCTCCTCGGCCCGTTCCCGGATGGCCGTGGCGTCCCGGCGCGCGCCGACCAGCAGCCCGTCGGCGTCCGTACGGGCCCGCTCCACCAGGGAGTTGCCCTCCACGGTCGCCTCCGAGGTGATCCGCACGGCTTCCTTGCGGGCCGCGCCGACCATCGTGTCGGCCTGCTTCTCCGCCTCCGTGGCGGTGCGCAGTGCCTCCTCCCGGGCCTTGTCGACGAGCTGGTCCGCCTGCTCGGCGGCATCGGCGCGGCGCTTCGCCGCCGCCTCCCGCGCCTCGTCGAGCAGCCGGTCCGCCTCCGCGCGAGCTTCCTCGCGCATCTGCTCGGCCGCCGCCTCCGCCTCGGCGCGTACCCGCTCCGCCTCCTCGCGGGTACGCGCCGCGTGTTCCTGCGCCGATGCGACGGTGGCCGCCGCCTCCGCGCGCAGCCGCTCCGCCTCGTCCGCCGCCTCGCCCGTCACCCGCTGCGCCCGCTGCTTCGCCTCGTCGACGAGGAGCGTGGCCTGCTGGGTCGCGTCGTCGACCAGTTGCGTGGCCCGTCCCGTCGCGTCCTCGACCAGCTGCGTGGCCTGCTGGGTCGCCTGGTCGACGAGGTCGGTGGCCTGCTGCGTGGACTCGGTACGGAGCCGCTCGGCCTCGCTCGTCGCCTCGCCCACCAGCCGGTCGGCCTGGGCCGCCGCCTCGGAGCGCATCCGGTTGGCGTCCTCGCGGGCCTCGGCCCGGCTGCGCGCCGCGTCCTGCTCGGCCGACGCCAGCGAGTCGGACGCCTCGGTACGCATCCGCTGGCTGTACTCCGCCGCGTCCGCGCGCAGCCGCTCCGACTCGGCGATCGCCTCCGCGACGGTGCGCTCGGCCATCGCCTTCGCGGCCTCGGACTCCTCCCGCGCCTCCTGACGGATCCGGGCCGCGTCCTCGCCGGCCCGGTCGCGCTCCGCGTACGCGTCGGTGCGGACCCGGTCCGCCTCCTCCTGCGCCTCGGACTTCGTCCGCTCCGCGGCGTGCTCGGCGGCCGAACGCAGCCCGGCGATCTCCTCCTCGGCCTGCTCCTGGAGCCCGCTGACCGCGTCCCGCACCTTCTGGGCGGACTGCTCGGCCGCGGCGACCAGCTCGGTCGCCCGGCCGTCCGCCTCCTCGACCAGGCGCTGGGCCTCGGCCTGCGCCTCCTCGACCCGCTTGCGGGCGGAGGCGAGCAGTTCCTCGCTCTGCTCGCGGGCCCGCTCGCGCTCCTGGTCCGCCTCGGTACGGGCCGCACCGAGGGTCTCCTCGGCCTCCCGGCGGCGCCGGTTGGCCTCCTCCCGCGCGGCCTCCAGCGCCTCGTTGGCCTCCGCCTCCACCCGTTCGGCGGCGGCCGCGGCCTCCGACCGCAGCCGGTCGGCGCTCTCCTTGGCCTCGGACTTGAGCCGCTCCGCCTCGGCGGCGGCCTCCGACCGCAGCCGTACGGCCGTGGACTCGCCCTCCGCCCGCGACTGCGAGGCGTCGGCGGCGGCCTCGTCGCGCAGCCGCTCCGCCTCGGCCTCCGCCTGCTCACGCAGCGCCTGCAGCCGCTCGGCGGCCTCCGTGCGCAGCCGCTCGGACTCCTCGTTCGTCTCGCGCCGGATGCGCTCCGCCTCGGCGCGCGCGTCCGTGAGCTCCTGCTCGGCGGCGGTGACCTTGGCCTCGGCCTCGGCATGCAGCCGGGCCAGCTCCTCGGCCGCCTCCGCCTGCCGCGCCGCGACCGCGCCCTCGGTCTCCTCGCGCAGCTCCGCCGCCGCCCGCTCCGCCGCCGTGGTGGTGGACCCGGCCTGCTCCTCGGCCTCGGCACGCAGCTGCTCCGCCTCGGTGCGGGCGCGCTCCAGGGCCTCATCGGCCTGCTTGCGCAGCGCGGCGGCACGCTCGGCCGCCTCCGTGCGGACCCGTTCGCTCTCCGTGCTCGCGGTGGTGCGCAGTTCCTCCGCGTCGCTCTTGGCCTTCGCCAGCAGCTCCTCGGCGGTCTTCGCGCCCTCCTCGATCTGCTGGACGGCCTCGCGCCGGGCCTCGCCCCGGATCCGCTCGCCCTCGGCGACCGCCTCGGAGCGCAGCTGCTCGGCCTCGCCGCGCAGCCGACGCGCCTCCTCCTGAAGCTCGACCGTCTTGGCCCGGTACTCCTTGGTGTCGTCCTTGGCCGCGCCCTTGAGCTGGTCGGCCTGCTCGGCGGCCTCGTCGCGCAGCCGGTCCGCCTCGGCCTCGGCCTCGCGGCGGATCCGCTCGGCCTCCTCGCTCGCCGCCCGGGTGGTGGACTTCGCGTCCTCGAAAGCCTTGGTCAGCACCTCCTCGGCGGACCTGGCGGCCTTGGCGAGCTGGGCGGCGGCGTCCTCGGCGGCGGCCGAACGGGCCTTCTCGGCCGCCTCGGACTTCAGCCGCTCCGCCTCGGCGCGGGCATCGGCGAGCGCCTGCTCGGCGTCCGCCCTGAGCGTCTCGGCCTCCTTGGTGGCCTCGCCGACCAGCCGGGCGATCTCCGACCTGGCCGTGCGCGTGCGCTGCTCGTTGTCCGACTCGGCGGCGGCCAGCCGCTTGACGGCCGCCTCCTTCGCCTCCGAGGTGACCTTCTCGGCCTCCAGCCGGGCCTCGCGCAGCCGGGTCTCGGCCTCCTGCATGCGCTGCTCGGCGGCCCGGTTCAGCTCCGCGGTCTGCTGCCGCGCCTGCTCGGTCTCGGCGGCCGTCGACGACCGCAGCTGCTCGGCGTGACTGGTCGCCTCCTGCGCCTGCGCGGAGGCGGTGCTCAGCATCCGCTCGGCGTCCTTGCGGGCGCGCAGCAGCAACGCCTCGGCCTCGGCGCGGGCCGCCTCGGCTTCGGACGCGAGCCGCTGCCGGGTCTCCTCCGCCAGTCGGCCGGCCTCCGCCCGTGCCGTCGCCAGCGCCTGCTCGGCCTCGGCCCTGGACTCCTCCAGCAGTCGGCGCGCCTGGGACTCCGTCCGGGCCCTCAGCTGCTCGGCCCAGGAGACGTTCTCGTTGACGTGCGACTCGACCGTACGGCGGCGCTCGGCCAGCTCCTGGTCGAGCTGTTGGCGGCGCTGCACGGCCTCGTTGTGCAACTCGGCCTGGAGCCGCGCCTGATGCTCGGCGTGCTCCTGAAGGATCCGCTGCGTCTGCGCACGGGCCTCGCGCAGCTCCCGCTCGGCGTCGGTGCGCAGCTGCTCGGCCTGGATCTGCGCGTTCCGGAGCAACTGCTCGGCCTGGTAACCGATGTCCGCGTTGTCGTACGCGGGACGGTTCGCGAGATTGCGCCGAGCCTCGTGCAGCTTGGCGCGCAAGACCTCGACCTGGTAACCGAGGTCCTCGGCGTGCTGGACGGCCTTCTCCCGGTCGGTCTTCAGCCGGTCCATCTCGGCTTCGAACCGCGAGAGATGGTCGTCGTCAGCTCGGTGGCTCTCCTGGCGTTCGTAGCCCCGCACTGCGCGGTCCCATCCGTCCCATGCTGGTCGCAACTCTCCTACGAGTACCGTTCGCCGGTGAACGGTCCCCCGGGGAATGGTGACAGATCAACGGCTGGGGACGCGCCGCGGCCCCGACCCGGCCCCGGCCCGGAACAGCCCACTCTACCGGGCCAGGTATCCGGAGGTCAGTGCTCCGCTGCGGACGTGACCAGTTCGGTCAGGACACCGTGACAGTCCTTGGGGTGCAGGAAGGTGATCCGGGACCCCATCGACCCGGTCCTCGGCTCGTCGTAGAGCACCCTGACGCCCTTCTCCCGGATGTCCGCCGCGTCGGCGTCGACGTCCGCGGTGCCGAAGGCGATGTGGTGGACGCCCTCGCCGTTCTTCGCCATCCACTTACCGACCGGGGAGTCCTCCCGGATCGGCTCCAGGAGCTGGAGGTACGAAGCGCCGCCGTCGGACGTATCGTTGATCTTGAGCATGGCCTCGCGTACGCCCTGCTCCTCGTTGACCTCGGTGTGGAACACCTCGAACCCGTAGGTCGACCGGTAGAACTCGATGGTCGTGTCGAGGTCGGAACAGGCGATTCCGATGTGGTCGATTCGCGTCAGCATGGAACCAGTGCAGCGCTCCGCCGATGGTTACGCAACGTGCGCGCCGTCACACTCGCTGCCGGATGACGGGCGGGGTGGCCCTCAGTACATTCGAGTAAACCCTCGTTCACATCTCATCCCAAGGGGCTGCGCCTCATGTCAGGAACGACTGGTACCACCTCAGTGATCGTCGCGGGCGCTCGTACGCCCATGGGCCGTCTCCTCGGTTCCCTGAAGAGCTTCTCCGGGGCCGACCTCGGTGGCATCGCCATCAAGGCGGCTCTCGACCGTGCCGGCATCGGCGGCGACCAGGTCGAGTACGTGATCATGGGCCAGGTGCTCCAGGCGGGTGCGGGCCAGATGCCCGCGCGCCAGGCCGCCGTCCGGGCGGGCATCCCGATGAACGTCCCCGCGCTCACGGTCAACAAGGTGTGCCTGTCCGGACTCGACGCGATCGCGCTGGCGGACCAGCTGATCCGCGCCGGTGAGTTCGAGGTCGTCGTCGCGGGCGGCCAGGAGTCGATGACGAACGCCCCGCACCTGCTCCCGAAGTCCCGCGAGGGCTACAAGTACGGCGCCGTCGAGATGCTCGACTCCATGGCGTACGACGGTCTGACCGACGCCTACGAGAACATCCCGATGGGCGAGTCCACGGAGAAGCACAACACCCGTCTGGGCCTGACCCGCGCCGCCCAGGACGAGATCGGCGCCCTCTCCCACCAGCGCGCCGCCGCCGCCCAGAAGAACGGCGTCTTCGAGGCCGAGATCACCCCGGTCGAGATCCCGCAGCGCAAGGGCGACCCGGTCCTCTTCGCCAAGGACGAGGGCATCCGCGCGGAGACCACCGTCGAGTCCCTCGCCAAGCTGCGCCCGGCCTTCACCAAGGACGGCACGATCACCGCGGGCACCTCCTCGCAGATCTCCGACGGCGCCGCCGCCGTCGTCGTCATGAGCAAGGCCAAGGCCGAGCAGCTGGGCCTGGAGTGGATCGCGGAGATCGGCGCCCACGGCAATGTGGCGGGGCCCGACAACTCGCTCCAGTCGCAGCCGTCCAACGCGATCGCGCACGCCCTGAAGAAGGAGGGCATCCAGGTCGGGGACCTCGACCTGATCGAGATCAACGAGGCGTTCGCGGCGGTCGCCGTCCAGTCCATGAAGGACCTCGGCGTCACCTCCGACAAGGTGAACGTCAACGGCGGCGCCATCGCGCTCGGTCACCCGATCGGCATGTCCGGCGCCCGGCTGGTGCTGCATCTGGCGCTGGAGCTGAAGCGGCGCGGCGGCGGCATCGGCGCGGCGGCGCTGTGCGGCGGCGGAGGCCAGGGCGACGCGCTGATCGTCCGCGTCCCGAAGAAGTAGGCCGGTACGGCCCGCCCCGGTCCGGGCCGCACGCCCGGGCCCGGGGACGGACCGTACGCATGCCAGAGGGTCCGGGCCGCATGCCCGGGAACGGCCCGGGTGGGCCGTACGTACTACACGTGGAGCACGCGCGAGTGAACGGAGCGGTGATGGTGGACGTCCCCACCCTGGTCGAGCAGGCCCGGGCCGGCCGGCCGAGGGCCGTGGCCCGGCTCATCTCCCTGGTCGAGGGGGCGTCGCCGCAGTTGCGCGAGGTGATGGCGGCCCTGGCGCCGCTGACGGGCAACGCGTACGTGGTCGGCCTGACGGGCTCGCCCGGTGTCGGCAAGTCGACGTCGACGTCGGCGCTGGTCTCGGCGTACCGGCGGGCCGGCAAGCGGGTCGGTGTCCTGGCCGTCGACCCGTCCTCGCCCTTCTCCGGAGGCGCGCTCCTGGGCGACCGGGTGCGGATGTCGGAGCACGCCTCCGACCCGGGCGTCTACATCCGCTCCATGGCCACCCGCGGGCATCTGGGCGGGCTGGCCTGGGCGGCGCCGCAGGCGATCCGGGTGCTGGACGCGGCGGGCTGCGACGTGATCCTGGTCGAGACCGTCGGCGTCGGCCAGTCCGAGGTCGAGATCGCCTCCCAGGCCGACACCTCCGTCGTCCTGCTGGCCCCCGGCATGGGCGACGGCATCCAGGCGGCGAAGGCCGGAATCCTGGAGATCGGCGACGTGTACGTGGTCAACAAGGCCGACCGGGACGGCGCGGACGCCACCGCGCGCGAGCTCAACCACATGCTGGGCCTGGGCGAGGCCCGCGGCCCCGGCGACTGGCGCCCGCCGATCGTGAAGACGGTCGCCGCCCGGGGCCAGGGCATCGACGAGGTCGTCGAGGCGCTGGAGAAGCACCGGGCATGGATGGAGGAGCGTGGCGTCCTCACCGAACGCCGCACGGTCCGCGCGGCCCACGAGGTCGAGACCATCGCCGTCACGCGGCTGCGTGAGCGCATCGGTGATCTGCACGGCGACCGCCACCTCGGCGCGCTCGCGGAGCGCATCGTGGCGGGCGGCCTCGACCCGTACGCGGCGGCGGACGAACTGGTGGCGGGGCTCACCGAAGCCTGAGCGGGGCCGAGCGGGCCGCCCCGGCCCGGGGCCCGGGCGTACGGGGCGCGCGTGCCTCCCCGCTCCGTTGACGGGTCGTCGGTTCATGTCGCCGGTCCGCCGGTCGGTGGGACCTCGGCCCCGCTCGCCCTGGTCCGTGGACCGGGCGGGACGGGGCCGCCGCGTCAACAGGCCGCCCGCCCCTGAAGCCATCGCCGAGGGGGCGTCGGACACCGCCCCGGGGCGCGCTTTCGGTGCCGTCCCGTGACAGGTCCGGCACCGCGTCGGATGACGTGTCCGTGGCAAAATTACCGCCGGACGCACGCGACGGACCCCGGCCCTCTCCGGTGTTCCCGGCGCTGCGCGCGTATCGACGGGGGGGATGGCGCATGCTGGGGCCGTTGCGGGAGGACTCGCCCAGACGGATCGGGCCCTACGGGATACGGGCCAGGCTCGGTGCGGGCGGCATGGGGGAGGTGTTCCTCGGGCTGCGTGAAGGCGATGCGCAAGGCGGTCCGGGGGCCGGTGGTGTCCCGGTCGCCGTCAAGACGGTCCGCCGCGATGTCGCGGGCGACCCGGGCTTCCGCGACCGCTTCCGCCGCGAGATCGCCGTCGCCCGGTCCGTCGCCGGCCCCCACCTCGCCCCCCTGCTCGACGGGGACGCCGAAGCCGAAATGCCCTGGCTCGCCACCGGATACGTGCCCGGTCCCACCCTGTCCGCCGCCGTCCGGGGCGCCGGGGCGATGGACGAGGCCGAGGTGCGGATGCTGGGCGCCGGGCTCGCCCACGCCCTGGCCGCCGTCCACGCGGCCGGGATCGTCCACCGTGACGTGAAGCCCGGCAACGTGATGCTCGCCGCGGACGGCCCGCGCCTCATCGACTTCGGGATCGCCCGGGACCCCGGTGCGACCCCGCTCACCACCACCAGCCGCATGGTCGGCAGCCCCGGCTTCATGTCCCCGGAGCACGTGGCGGGCAGCGGGCGGGTCGTCCCCGCCTCGGACGTCTTCTCCCTCGCCTCCGTGCTCTGCTTCGCCGCCACCGGCCGCGATCCGTTCGGGGACGGCCCGGTCGCCGCCGTGCTCTACCGGGTCAAGTACGTCGAGGCCGATCTCGACGACGTGCCCGAGGCGCTGCGCGCCGTCCTGACGGACTGCCTGACCGCCGATCCGTCCGCCCGCCCCACCGCCGGGGAACTCGCCCGACGGCTGGCCACCGGGGCCGCCGGGCGGTGGCCGGACCCGGTGGCCCGTCACATCGCCGAGTACGAACGCGAACTGGCCCGCGTCCTCGCACTCGGCGGCCCCCTGCTGCCCGGATACACCCCCACCGAGGCCGCCACCGGCAGCCACGCCGCACCCCACCAACTGCCCACCCGGGGCACCGACTTCGTGCCCGGCCTGCACATCGCGCCCACCCGGGGCCCCGGCCTCGCCCCGCCCCCGCGCCGCTCCCGCCGCGCCCTGGGCGTCGCCCTCGCCGCGCTGATCGTGCTGGGCGCGGCCACCGGCGGCATCCTCGCCTGGCGGAACAACGGCGGCGACCACGACCCCGCCGACGCGGGGACGGGCAAGGGCGGTTCGCCCGCCGCACGGATCGTGGCAGGGGTGTCCGAGAACGGCGGACCGGACGGTTCGGGCACGGTCCCCTACGGCCGTGACGTCCGGCCCACGGGCTGGAAGAAGCCCTGGAAGGGCAAGCTCGCCCGGTCGCCGATCGGCTGCTCCGCGGGCCGCGACGTGCTCGTGTGCCGGCTCGTCGACGGCACGTACGAGGCGCTGTCGGCGGCGGACGGGCACCGGCTGTGGACGTTCGACACCGGCCAGACGACCAGGGCGGCGGGCTGGGGGCCGCGCGGCCAGTTCTTCATGCCGGCCGACGCCACCCGGCCCACCGTCCACGACGACACCGTGCTGCTCGCCGCGGGCGGCCGGCTGCAGTCGCTGGACGCGCGGACCGGCGCCGTCCGTTGGGAGACCGCGGCCGGCGGCGCGCACGACCTGGACAGCGCCCCGCTGGTCCTCGGGGACCTGGTCTTCGCCGCGACCACCACCTCCCCGGACGGTGCCTCGCTCGCCGCCCACGACCGGGCCACCGGCGCCCGGAAGTGGGAGAAGCCGCTGGCCCCGCAGATCATCTCCAACGGGCAGAAGGGCAACTTCTGGCCGGTCGCCACCGACGGAAGGGTGCTGTACGCGATCGGCGAGGAAGCGCCGAAGGCGTTCCGGCCCGAGGACGGCGCCCTGCTGGGCACGGCCGGTGGCGAGGCCGTCCAGGGCACGGGGGACAGCTCCGGGTGCGGGGAACTGCGCGTGCGGGGTCGTTCGGCCTTCTGCGCCGCCAAGGTCCGAAACGACGACCCCTCCGGCTTCGGTCTGGACATGATCGCGATGAAGTACGAGGCCGGGACGCTCAGGGCGCGGGGGCGGGTGCCGTTCGACCAGGCACTGGCCGCCGGGGCGAGCCTGACCGCGCTCGACGACGCAGTGATCACGCTCCGCCGGAGGGGGGACGAGTACACGCCGGGCGTGCCGGACGAGCTCGTCGTCGTGAGCCGTGACGGCGGCCGGACGCTCGGCCGGTTCCCGCTCGGCGGGAAGCAGGCGCCGGGTATGAGCAACCCGGTCTCCGACCCGTTGATCGTCGCGGACACGTTGGTGTGGGCGGACAGCACGACCCTGTACACCGTCCCGATCCGCCGCGACGGCAGCCTCGGCCCCTTGAAGCGGACCCGGCCGGCGGGCGCCCCGGGCCCGAGCCCGACACCGACGTACGACCCCGTCCCCAACGGCATCGAACTGGACAAGGAACTGCTCGACCCGCAGGTGCTGCCGGTCGGCGGCGTCGTCCACGTCGTCTACGACGACGGCACCGCTCTGTCCGTACCACTCCCCGGATGAACCGTCACCGCCCCCGAGTGAACCGTCCCACGAACAGCCCTGGAGCCGCACAGTGATCGAGCCGCTTCCGCCCGGCCGGGCCGGAGTGATCGGCCCGTACCAGCTCCTCGGGCTGCTGGGCGCGGGCGGCATGGGCGAGGTGTACCTGGCGCGACCGGCGGGCGTCACCGACCCGCTCGTCGGGCTGGTCGCGCTGAAGACCGTGCGCCCGGACCTCGACCTCGACGACGGCTTCCGGATCCGCTTCCGGCGCGAGGTCGACGCGGCGGGCGCCGTCCACAGCCCGCACACCGCGGCCCTGGTGGGCGGCGACGCGTCCGGACGGCCGCCCTGGCTGGCGACCGAGTACGTCCCGGGCCCCTCGCTCGCCGAGGCGGTGACCCGGGGAGGGCCGATGCCCGAGCACGTCGTACGGGAGACGGGCGCCGGTCTCGCCCGCGCGCTCGCCGACATGCACGCCGTGCGCGTGCTTCACCGCGACCTCAAGCCCGGCAACGTGCTGCTCGGTGCGGACGGGCCGAAGGTGATCGACTTCGGGATCGCCCAGGCGTTCGACGCCACTCAGCTGACCCGGACCGGGGTCGTGGTGGGCAGCCCCGGCTACATCTCGCCCGAGCACGTCAACGGATCACGCTCGCTCGTCCCGGCGTCCGACGTGTTCTGCCTCGGCGCGGTTCTCGCCTTCGCGGCGGCGGGGCGCGGGCCGTTCGACGACTCGGACATGGCGGCCGTGATCTTCCGGATCTCCCGGGGCGAGGCCGAACTGTCCGGCGTGCCGCCCCGGTTGCGCGAGGTGATCGAGGCATGCCTGCGCACCGCGGCCGGGGACCGGCCGACCCCGCGGCAGCTCGTCGACATGCTGCTGCCCGTCGGGCACGCGCCGGTGGCCGGGCCCGGCGCGTTCCCCTGGACGGACGCGGTACGGGGACTGCTGGCGGAGCACGCGGCCGGGGCGCGCGCCGCCGCGGAGGCGTCCGTGCCGTCGGCCGTCGTACCGCCGGTCCCGTCCCGTGCCCCGGACCGGGGTGGCCGCCCCGCCGTGCCGCCCACTCCCGTGGTGCCGGTGCCCGTGCCGGGCGACGGGCGGCGCGAGCGGGGGCTGCGGATCGGGCTCGCGGCGGCCGCCGTCGTGGTGTGCGCGGGGCTCGGGGCCGTGACTCTGCCGGGGCTCCTCGATCGGAACGCCGGGGGCGGGGACGGCACGGGGAAACCGTCCGCCTCCGCGTCCGCCGCCGCCCGGCGCGGCGGCGGGGCCGTCGTCGTACCCGGCGCGGACGCCGGGCGCACGGGCGACTTCGGAGCCGCGGCGGCGGACCTCGCCGCCCGGCCCGCCGGGTGGAAGCCGTGGGCGGTGAAAATCGAGGACGGCCCGGCGCAGTGCGTGCTCGCGGACACGTCGCTGGTCTGCGGCGGCCCCCGCCGTATCACCACGCTGGACGCGGCGAGCGGGAGGCAGCGCTGGGAGACCCCGCCGGGGCGCACCGGGACCGGTCCGGCCTCGGTGGCCGCCGTCATCGGCACCACCGTGTACGCCTTCGAGAACGGAGCCCTGGTCGCGCGCGGGCTGACCGACGGGGCCGAGCGGTGGCGGGAGCCGCTGCCCGCAGGCGCCCGCGTGACCGATTCCGTCGAGTCCGGCGGGGTGCTCTACTACGCCACGACGCCCGGCGGCACCGGCCGCGCCCACGTCGCCGCCCGCGCACTCGCCGGAGGACACGCACTCAGGTGGGAGGAGGAGTGGGACGACCCGGCCGACGGTGCCGAGCTGGCCTTCGCCGACGGCCGGCTCGTCGCGACGGGCGATGGCGTCACCGTCCTCAAGGGCGCGGACGGCAGCCGGCTGGGCGGCGTCCCGGCCGGTGAGATCGCCTGCCGGACGCCGGTCCTGAAGGGGAGGCAACTCCTGTGCTCCGGCTCGGACGGCCTGACGGTCGTCGACGTGACGGCCCCGGAGAACCGCCGCTCGGTCGCCGCCGGGGTGGACATCGCCTACCGGCCCGCCCTCTCCCGCGACGGCAAGGTCGTGGTGAGCAGCCGGACGCGGACGTACGCGTTCGGTCTGTCCGACGGACGGCAGTACTGGGGCACGTACGAGGGCGGCGAGGGCATGAACATCTTCGGCCGGCCGTCCGTCGTCGGCGGGCGGGCCCTCGTCGTGGGCGAGCGGAAGGTGGAGCCCGTCGACCTGGCCGCCGAGGGGGACCCGGGCTATTCCGGCAACCCGGCGGGCGGATGGCCCGGCACCGATCCGCTCGATCCGGCGGGCATCTCGCTCGTCGCGCGCGGGAACGTCGCTTTCCTCTCGTTCGAGGACGGGACGGTCATGAGCTACGCGCCCTGACCCGACGCAGGCTGCCCACCGACGGCCCGGAACGCCCGGCCGCCCCCGGACCTCAGTGCTCGTCCTGGTCGCCCCTCTCGCCCCGGTCGTGCTCACCGCGGTCGTGGTGGTCGCCGTCGTCCGACCGGTCCGCCGTGACCTTCGCGGTCCGCGCGTCGACGTTCAGCTCGTGGTGCGTGCCGTCCTCGCCCCGGACCTCGACCTCCCAGTGCGACACCCCGCCCCGGCCGTCGTGGTCGTCGTCCAGGTCCACCGACGTCACCGACCCGGGCGCGGTCCCGAGCGCGGCCTTGACGGCCGCGTCCAGGGAGACGGCGGCCGAGCGGGGGGCGTGCGCGTCGTGGCCGTCGGCGGCGTGCGTGCCGAGCACCTTGCCGTTGCCCGCGTCCACCGTCACGTCGTGCCACGTGCCGTCGGACCCGTACACCTCGAGCTCCCAGACGAGCCCGCCGTCCTCGTCGTCCAGCTCGGCCTCGGTGACCGTGCCCGGGACGGCCTTCACGGCGGCGGCCGTGGCGCCCCCGATGTCCACGCGGGCGGGTTGGCCGCTCGGCGCGCTGCTGCGGGCGGCGTCGCGGTCGTGTCCCTCGTCCGCGAAGGCCACGGCGGTGGCGGTCCCGCCGCCGACGAGCACGGCCGCGGCGACGGCGGCGACGACGGTTTTGCGCTTCATGGGGTACCTCCCCGATCGGGTGTCCGGTATCGACGGGTCCCACACTGCCGGGGTGATGCTGAAGGCAGCCTGAAGGAGGCTGAAACCGTCTTCAGGATCGGTTTGCGACCCTGGGTCCATGCGCCTTTTGATCGTGGAGGACGAGAAGCGGCTGGCGGCGTCCCTGGCCGGCGGGCTCACCGCCGAGGGCTTCGCCGTGGACGTCGTGCACGACGGCCTCGAAGGGCTGCACCGGGCCGCCGAAGGCGCGTACGACCTCGTCGTCCTCGACGTCATGCTGCCCGGGATGAACGGCTACCGGGTCTGCGCCGCGCTGCGCGCCTTGGGGCACGACCTGCCGATCCTGATGCTGACCGCGAAGGACGGCGAGTACGACGAGGCGGAGGGCCTGGACACCGGGGCCGACGACTATCTGACCAAGCCGTTCTCGTACGTGGTGCTCGTGGCCAGGATCCGGGCGCTGCTGCGGCGCCGGGGCGGCGGTCCCGCCTCGCCGGTGGTCACCGTCGGCGCCCTGCGCATGGACACCGCCGCCCGCCGGGTCCACCTCGCCGGAACGGAGATCGCCCTCACCGCCAAGGAGTTCGCGGTGCTGGAACAGCTCGCGCTGCGGCCCGGACAGGTGGTGAGCAAGGCGGACATCCTGGAACACGTCTGGGACTTCGCCTACGACGGCGACCCGAACATCGTCGAGGTCTACGTCAGCGCGCTGCGGCGCAAGCTCGGCGCGGCGGCCATCCGCACGGTGCGTGGTGCCGGGTACCGGCTGGAGGAGGGTCCGTGACGTCGGTACGCACCAGGGCGGCGCTCGGCGCCACCGCCGTCGTCGCGCTCGCACTGGTCGGGGCGGGGCTCGCCGTGCTCCTCGTGCTGCGCGCGAACCTCACCGGTCAGGCGGGGCTCCAGGCCGAGGTGGTGGCCCGCGAGGTCGCCGGGCAGCTCGCCCTCGGCGTGCCGTACGACCGGCTGGAGATGCGCGACGAGGAGGACCACCCGGTCCAGGTGACGGACGAGAACGGGCGGGTGGTCGCCGTGTCGAAGGACCTGGAGGCGATCTCCGGGACCGGGACGGACCGCGTCACCCCGGCCCCCTCCACCGCACCGGCGAGCCCGGACGGCTCCGCTCCCGGCTCCGGGGACGACGACGCGGATGACGACGACGGCGACGGCGGCCGCCCCGCCCCCGGCCGGGGCGAGGTCGACTCCGACGACCAGGACTTCGTCAACGGCACCGCCACCGTCGACGGCGAGAGGGCCGACTACCGTTTCGCTTCCGTACGGGCGACCACCCCCGCCGGGACGACCCTGACCGTCCACGCGGGCGCTCCGCTGGCCGCCGAGCAGGAGGCCGTCGGCAGCGTGCGCACCGCGATGCTGGCCGGGCTGCCGGTGCTGCTCCTCGTCGTCGCCGGGGTGACCTGGCTGGTGACCCGCCGGGCGCTGCGCCCGGTCGAGGGCATCCGCCGGGAGATGGCCGCGATCACCGCGTCCGAGGACCTGAGCAGGCGTGTGCCGGAGCCCGGTTCCCGCGACGAGATCGCCCGGCTGGCCCGTACCACCAACGAGACGCTGACGGCCCTGGAGGCATCCGTGGAGCGGCAGCGGCGTTTCGTCGCCGACGCCTCGCACGAGCTGCGCAGCCCGATCGCCTCGCTGCGCACCCAACTGGAGGTGGGCGCCGCGCATCCGGCCCTGCTGGACCTGCCGGGCGCCGTCGCCGACACCGTACGGCTCCAGGCGCTGGCGGCCGACCTGCTGCTGCTCGCCCGGCTGGATGCGGGGGAGCGGCCGGGCCGTACGACGCTGGACCTGGGCGCGCTGGTCCACGAGGAGGTCTCCCAGCGCACCGGCGACCGGATTCCTCCCACGGTGCGCGTACCGGAGTCCGGCGGTCTCGAAGTGTCCGGTTCCCGGGGACAGTTGGCCCGGGTGATCGGCAATCTGCTGGACAACGCCGAGCGTCACGCGGAGCACGCGGTGACGGTCTCGGTACGCCGGGAGCGCGGCGGGATCGCCGTCGCGGTCACCGACGACGGGGCGGGGGTACCGTCGGACGAGCGTGAACGGATCTTCGAACGCTTCGTGCGCCTCGACGACGCCCGTACGCGGGACGAGGGCGGCGCCGGGCTGGGGTTGGCCATCGCGCGTGACGTCGCCGCACGGCACGGTGGCCGGCTGACGGTGGGCGATGCGCCGGAGGGCGGCGCGCGCTTCGAGCTGTGGCTGCCGGCCGCCGACTGAGCCGGACGCCCCCGCCCCACCGCGGACACCGTCGGGCGAGCGCCGCGTCGAGTCCGCCCGGCAGGGGATCGGCCCGCCCTCGGCGCGCGCACCACCTCGCCGGTTTCGTGCCGCCTGAGAGTGATGCCGCACGCGGGGGCGCGACCCGCGGGCCGTGTCACCCGCGGTGCCGTATGGCCCGCGGCTCGCGCGGATGGCCCGCGGGGTCACGTCACCCGCGGTCGGATCCTTCCGCCGAGGGCAGCTCTTCCCGCGGCGGTCAGAGCTTTCCGCGATGGCCGCGCAGATGCTCGGCCACCGGGGTCAGCGCCGTGTGCAGGTCGTCCAGCGCCTCCGGCGTCAGCAGGTCCATGAAGTGCCTGCGCACCGACGCCACGTGGTGCGGCGCCACCTTCCGCATGGTCTCCGCGCCGTGTTCGGTGAGGACTCCGTACAGTCCGCGCCGGTCGGACTCGCAGTTCACCCGGCGGACCAGGCCCGCGTTCTCCATGCGGGTGATCTGGTGGGAGAGCCTGCTCTTGGACTGCAGCGTCGCCGTGGCGAGGTCGCTCATGCGCATGCGCTGACCCTCCGACTCCGAGAGGTTGACCAGGATCTCGTAGTCGTTCATGGTCAGGCCGAAGGGCTGGAGGTCCTTCTCGAGCTGGTGCATCAGCAGTCTGCTGACCTCCAGATGGGTGCGCCAGGCGCACTGCTCCGCGTTGTTCAGCCAGCGGGTGGCGGTCTCGGTCTCGGTCTCCATATAACGATTCTACCTAAGAAGTTGAAAGACGGACGAAACGGGGGCGCGGCGTCCACGGCAAGCGCTCGAACGCGGCTCGGAGCGCGGGGTGCGGACGCCCGGCGTCACAGTGCGCAGGCTACCGTTCACCACCCGAAGCGACGCTGGAGGTCCCCGAGCTGACCGGACGGACGGGGTGAGGCGCCAGGTTGACCCGAGCCGCCGGGCACCCCCGGCTGCGGCGGCGTCGCGCCCGTCGGCTGCTCGGGCACCAGCGCCTCCGACGACTGGAGCAGGACCGTACCCGCTCCCACGAACTCGAACTGGTGCTCCTCGCCCGAGGTGCCGCCGATCCCGGTCAGCGCCCGCAGACCGCCGAGCACACCCGTGAGATACCCGTGGTCGTAGTGGTGGCACGGCGAGGGGCAGTCGGCCCAGCCCACCAGCGCCTGCGGATCGACCCGGAGCGGCGGCTCCATGAAGACCACCGGACCGTTGGACGCGGCCACGAACTTCCCCGTGCCGATCAGCGTCAGGAACCCCGGCACGATCGACTGCTTGAGCGCGAGGGAAGGCTGGAACGCCAGCAGATTGCCCGAACGGATCGTCAGGTTCCCGTCCTCCAGGTCGTAGGAGTTCACGTCGAACGCCCGGTCTGCGAGCAGCATCTTGCCGCTGCCCCCCGCCACCACCCAGTCGCTCGCGTGCAGCGGCGAGTGGAAGCTCGTCCGCAGCAGCCGCTCGAAGCGGCCGTGGCCGACGCCGTCGAACTCGATCCGCCCGTAATAGGCGATCATCTTGCCCTTCTGCAGGAACCACTGACTCCCGGCCAGCTCCACGCAGAACGTGTACGCGTTGACGTTGTCGTCCGACGGCAGCGTCATCGGGTCGAGGACGACGGGTGTGCTCACAGCTTCTCCTCCGATGCCTGGACGTAGACCGCGCCGCTGCCGCTCAGCTCCAGCTGGAACGCCTCGCCGGAGCCACGCCCCACCATCTCGCGCCAGCCGAGCGCGGCGGAGAGCTTGTTGCGCACGTCCCCGTGGTGGGCGACGTACGCCTGCGGGTCCACGTGCACCTCGTTGTCCGGGGTGATCGGCAGCTCGACCACCCCGCCGTGGGCCATCACGGCGACCGCGCCGTGGCCCGTCAGCGTCGTGGTGAACAGGCCCTGACCGGTCACCTGGCCGCGCACCATGCCCATCACCCCGCCCTGCGAGCCCATGAACATGGTGGACTGCTGGAGCGAGCCGTCGAAGGCGAGCAGCCGGTCGGCCTCCACGTACAGGGTGTCCCCGGACAGCTCGATCACCTGGACGTGATGGCCGCCGTGGCCGAACATCACCGTGCCGTTCCCCTCGACCGTCATCAGCGGTGTCGCCTCGCCCGCCACCCGGCGGCCGATCATCGACAGCACACCGCCCTGGCCGCCCCGGATGTCCGGCGTGAACGACACGTCGCCGCGGTAGGCGAGCATCGCGCCCCGCTGGCTGTACAGCTTCTGGCCGGGGACCACCGTCGCCTCGACCATCTTCTGGTTGATCTCGCGGAACGGCATCAGAGCTCGCCCCCCAGGGTGTTGCGCTCGCTGGGCTGGACGTACACGATCCCCTCGCCCTCGAACCGGATCTGGAACGCCTCGCCCGAGCCCTCGCCGATCAGCGTCCGGAAGTTCACCCCGGTCTGGAGGTGCTGCCGCAGATCCCCCTGGTGCGCGATGTAGGCGCCGGGGTCGACGAACAGCGGGTACTGCGGCGAGACCCGCAGCCCCACGGCCGCGCCGTCCGACGTGACCGCCACCTGGCCGGTCCCCTCGACGGTCGTGGTGAACAGCCCGTTGCCGCTCGCCCCGCCGCGCAGACCGGTGAAGGTGGTGCCGGTGCGCAGCCCGGCGTCGGTGCACAGCAGATTGCTCGCCTCGACGTAGAGCTTGTCGCCGTGCAGGGAGACCAGGCTGATCTCGCTCGCGCGGTCGGCGAAGTAGCAGGTGCCCTTGCCCGTCACCTGCATCACGGACATCTGCTCACCGGTCAGCCGGCGCGTCACCATGCCGCGCAGTCCGTCGCCGCCGCCGGTCATCTTCTTGAACGTCATCCGGCCGTCGTACGCGACCATCGAGCCGTTCTTGGCCTTGACGGCGTCGCCGTTCAGGTCGACGGCCAGAGTTCTGCTGCCTTGGAGTCGGAACATCGCCACCCGCCCGACGGTATCGGCAGCGTCCCGGCCCGGACAGGGCCCGGAGGCCGAACAGCGCCGCTGAATCACCCCTGATGCGCACCCGGTACCGGATCCGCACAGACCCGGGACGAACCGCCCCGCGCACGCGCGCGGCAACGTGGCCCGGAGTCCGGCGACGTGCGGGCCGACCTCAACCGGCCCGCGCACGCGCGCGGCACACGTTCCGGGCGCCGCGTGTTCGTGACCGGGGACATACGCCCCCGGCGCCGGATCCCGCCCGCGTCGATGCCACAATGGGGGCGCTTGTGCCCCCGTTCACAAGCTGTCACGCCCCTCCCACCGAAGGTGCCCTCGTGGACATCAAGACCGCTACCGCCCTGCACCGGCTGCGCCTCATCTCGATTCCCGAGGCGCTCTCCTTCCCGGCGCTGATCATCTTTGGCTCGATCCTCAGCCGGGTCTCGGACATCGACTTCCTGATGATGCCGCTCGGCATCGTGCACGGTGTGCTCTTCGTGATCTACGCCGTTCTGCTGCTCGACGTCTGGTCCAAGACCAAGTGGCCGCTGAAGCGGGTCGCGTTCTTCTTCCTGCTCGCGCTGGTGCCGTTCGGCGGGCTGTACGCGGACAAGCTGCTCAAGCGCTACGAGGCCGACGACGTCATCGCCGCCCGGGCCCGCCGGGAGGGCGTGGTGGGCGCGTGATCGTCGCGTTCTCGGTCAGCCCGGTGGGCGTCGGTGAGGACGTCGGCGAGTACGTCGCCGACGCCGTCAGGGTCGTCCGTGAGTCCGGGCTGCCCAACCGCACGGACGCCATGTTCACCTCCGTCGAGGGCGAGTGGGACGAAGTGATGGACGTCGTCAAGCGCGCCGTCGCCGCCGTCGAGGCCCGTGCCGGACGCGTCAGCCTGGTCCTGAAGGCCGACATCCGCCCAGGCGTCACGGACGGCCTGACGTCCAAGGTGGAGACCGTCGAGCGGTACCTCTCGGAGGGCTGAGCCCGCCGTACGCCCGCGTGAAGGCGTGCGCCCGCGCCGAGCCGTACGCCTGCGTGAAGGCGTGCGTACACGCGAAGCCTTACGTGCGCGTGAACCCGAGGAACCCCTGGCCGTCGCCGGGGGTTCCTGCGTCATGGGCCGTCCGGCCCGGCGTGGCCGTCCGGGGCGGCCAGGGCGATCCCGAGCGGGGTCCGCTCGTACAGCACCTGGTGGCCGTACCGCCGCGACGTGAGCAGCCCCGCCGCGCGCAGCACCGACAGATGCTCCGACACGGAGGAGAGCGCGAGGCCCAGCCGGTGGGCGAGCGCGCTCGTCCCGGCCGGTTCGTCGAGCGCGCACAGGACCTCGGCCCGTCCCCGGCCGAGCAGCCGCGCGAGCGCCTGCGGGGTGCGGTCGGCGGAGCGCGTCCACAGCCCTCCGATCCCGCGCGCCGGATAGATGATCGCCGGCTGCCACGGCGGTTCGAAGCCGCTCACCGCGTCCGGCCAGCAGAAGACGCTCGGGACCAGGACGAGCCCCTGCCCGCCCGGCACCCGGCTGTGCCGCCCCCGTGTCCCGACGATGGTGAGGGCCGAATCCGACCAGCTCAGCTGGGGGCTCAGCTCCTCCAGCAGCCGTTCGAAGCCGACCGCCGCGAGCCGCCGGGAGTGATAGGCGATGTCCGCCTCCAGCAGGGCGCGCAGCCGTGGCCAGTGCGGTTCGACCAGTACCCGCCAGGCCCGTTCCAGCAGATCGGCCAGGACCCGCACGGCCTGGGCGGGATCGGCGAGCAGCGCCTGGGCGGTGGGGGAGCGCAGCGCCTCCGGACGGCCCTCCAGCGACAGTTCGAGGTCCCGGCGGACGAGTTCCGGATCGAGCGAGCGCACCACCGCGATCTCGTCCTCGAACGAGGGAACCGGACCGGGCGGCGGCGGGTTGAAGAAGTCCGGGGTGTGCCCGCTCCGGGGCATCAGCAGCCACAACGGTCCCAGATCGAGCCCGGCCGCCGCCTCCCGGATCAGCCGCAGCCACGGCAGGTAATAGCCGTGCCGGTGGGGCTGGGCCAGCACGCGCACCGCGGCCTGCGTCTCCCCGAGCGGCGAGAGCGCGAACCGGCAGCGCAGCAGGTCGCTCTCGTCGAGGTGCAACTGGAACGACATGTGCCGCCTTCGGGTGAGGTGTCCCTGAACTTTCGGTGGGGACCGAAAGTCTAGAAAGGGCGGCGCCGACCCCGCAGGCTGCGCCCATGCCAAGAAGTACCAGGAGCACGCCGGCGCGGCCCCGCGCGGCGCAGGCGGCGTCCGGGCACCGGCCCGCCGTCGTGCGGCAGGACCCGCCCGCCGACGCCTCGCCGGAGAACCGCACCACCACCGTCCCGGCCGCCGTCCGCACCACCAGCAAACCCCGCGCCCCTCGCGGCTACCGCGCCGTCTTCGCCGTGCGGGAGTTCCGGGCGGTCTTCGCCGCGCACCTGCTCTCCCTCCTCGGTGTCGTCGTCAGCGAACTCGCCCTCACCGTCCTGGTGTACGGCCTCACCGGCTCGCCCCTGCTCAGCGCGCTCACCTTCGCGCTCGGATTCCTCCCGTACCTCGTCGGAGGCACATTCCTCGCCGGGATCGCCGACCGGTACCCCGCCCGCCGGGTCCTTGTCACCTGCGACCTGGTGTGTGCGGCGTGCGTCGCCGGGATGGTGCTGCCGGGCACCCCGGTCGGGGGGCTGCTCGCCCTGCGCTGCCTGGTCGCCGCGGTGTCGCCGGTCTTCACCGGGACGCGGATGGCCGCGCTCACCGAGATCCTGGGCGAGGGCGACCGCTATGTCCTCGGCCGGTCGCTGCTGCGGATCGTCTCGCAGAGCGCCGTGCTCATCGGTTTCGGCGCGGGCGGCATGCTGCTCGCCGTGGTGACCCCGCGCGGCGCGATCACCATCACTGCCGTGACGTTCCTCTGTTCGGCGGCCCTGCTCCGCTTCGGCACCCGTGCCCGTCCGGCCAGGACCGGCGGGGCCGACGCCGGGTCGGGCGGCGGCACTCTGCTCAAGGAGTCGCTCACCGGGGCCCGCAGCCTGCTCGGGAACCGCCGGATCCGTGCTCTGATGCTGCTGTTCTGGGTGCCTCCGCTGTTCCTGGTCGCGCCCGCGGCGCTCGCCGCGCCGTACGCGGACGCGATCGGGGTCGGTTCGGCCGCGCTCGGCCTGCTGATGTGCGCCATGCCGGTCGGCCGGATCGCGGCGGAACTGTACGTGGGCGCCGGGCTTTCGCCCCGTCTGCGCTCCTTGATCGTGCTGCCGGCCGCGACCCTGGAACTGCTGCCCCTGGTGCTGTACGTGTTCCGCCCCGGAGTGGTCCCGGCCGCGATCGTCCTGGCGCTGGCGGGAGCGGGCGGGGCGTACGTCATCGGCCTGGACAAGTGGTTCGTCGCGGCCGTACCGGAGTCGCTGCGCGGTCGGGCCATGACCGTGCTCACCGCCGGGATGATGACGCTGCAGGGCGTCGGCATGGCCCTCGCCGGGCTCGCCGCCGAGTTCTTCCCCGTGCACCACGTGGTCGCCGGAGCGGGGGCGCTCGGCGTCCTGTGCCTGCTGCCGCTCGTACGGGAGGTCAGGAGAACCGCCCCCGCCGACCGCGGCCCGGCCGAGGCGCGGGACGTGGTCCCGGCCGAACTCCGGGACGGAGCCGCGACCGGCGACCGGACTCCGGGAGGGAGTACGGACCGAAGTCCGAGACGAGGCTGACCACCATATGACCAGTGGGTAAGGTCGGTTACGTGCCGAAGCCGCTCAGTCTCCCCTTCGATCCCATCGCCCGCGCCGACGAGATCTGGCAGCAGCGCTGGGGGCCGGTGCCCTCGATGGCCGCGATCACCTCGATCATGCGCGCGCAGCAGATCCTGCTCGCCGAGGTCGACGCCGTGGTCAAGCCCTACGGGCTGACCTTCGCCCGGTACGAGGCGCTGGTGCTGCTGGCCTTCTCCAAGGCGGGCGAACTGCCCATGTCCAAGATCGGGGAGCGGCTCATGGTCCACCCCACGTCCGTCACGAACACCGTGGACCGACTGGTGCGCTCCGGCCTGGTGGACAAGCGCCCCAACCCGAACGACGGGCGGGGCACCCTCGCCTCCATCACCGACAAGGGCCGCGAGGTCGTCGAGGCGGCGACCGAGGACCTGGTCGCCATGGACTTCGGGCTCGGGGTGTACGACGCCGAGGAGTGCGCGGAGATCTTCGCCATGCTGCGGCCGTTGCGGATCGCGGCCCAGGACTTCAAGGAGCAATAGGGCGGCCTCGGCACGGGGCCCGGGGAACCGCGGAACCGCCTCGACCCGGGACTCGGCGCGACCGTGAGGACGGCCTCGCTCCGGGACCTCGGGGAGAGCGCGGGACGGCGCTCCGGGATCCCGGCCCGCTGCAAGATCGCAACAGGCGTCCGGTTACGCTCGATGCCATGAAACGCAGTGTGCTGACCCGGTACCGGGTGATGGCCTACGTCACCGCTGTCATGTTGCTGGTGCTCTGCACCTGCATGGTCTTCAAGTACGGCTTCGACACGGGTGCGGGCCTGACGCTCGTCGTCTCCCAGCTCCACGGCGTGCTCTACATCATCTACCTGGTCTTCGCCTTCGACCTCGGTTCCAAGGCGAAGTGGCCGGTCGGCAAGCTGCTCTGGGTGCTGCTCTCCGGCACCATCCCGACCGCCGCGTTCTTCGTCGAGCGCAAGATCGTCCGCGAGGTCGAGCCGCTGATCGCCGAGGGCGCAGCGGCCACCGTCCGGGCCTGAGCCGCCGGGGCCACAACCGCTCGGAGCCCGGGTCACCGGGGTCCGGACCACCCGGCCCCACCCCGAACCGCCCCGTGCCGTATCGAGCGCCGGGCGGTTTGCCATCGACATTTACTAGGACGTCCTAGTAAATTCGATGGTATGGACGCTGACGCGATCGAGGAGGGCCGCCGCCGCTGGCAGGCCCGTTACGACAAGGCCCGCAAGCGTGACGCGGACTTCACGACACTCTCGGGAGACCGGGTCGAGCCCGTGTACGGCCCCCGCCCCGGGGACACGTACGAGGGGTTCGAGCGGATCGGCTGGCCCGGTGAGTACCCCTTCACCCGAGGGCTGCACCCGACCGGCTACCGGGGGCGCACCTGGACGATCCGCCAGTTCGCCGGCTTCGGCAACGCCGAGCAGACCAACGAGCGCTACAAGATGATCCTCGCCGCGGGCGGCGGCGGGCTGAGCGTCGCGTTCGACATGCCCACGCTGATGGGCCGCGACTCCGACGATCCCCGCTCGCTCGGCGAGGTCGGGCACTGCGGGGTGGCCATCGACTCCGCGGCGGACATGGAGGTCCTGTTCCGCGACATCCCGCTCGGCGATGTCACGACGTCCATGACGATCAGCGGACCCGCCGTCCCGGTCTTCTGCATGTACCTGGTCGCCGCCGAGCGCCAGGGCGTCGACCCGGGCGTGCTCAACGGCACGCTCCAGACCGACATCTTCAAGGAGTACATCGCGCAGAAGGAGTGGCTGTTCCAGCCCGAGCCCCACCTGCGCCTCATCGGTGACCTCATGGAGCACTGTGCCCGCGAGATCCCCGCCTACAAGCCGCTCTCCGTCTCCGGCTACCACATCCGCGAGGCCGGTGCGACGGCCGCCCAGGAGCTCGCCTACACCCTGGCCGACGGCTTCGGGTACGTGGAGCTCGGCCTCTCGCGCGGGCTGGACGTCGACACCTTCGCGCCCGGCCTCTCCTTCTTCTTCGACGCGCACGTCGACTTCTTCGAGGAGATCGCCAAGTTCCGCGCGGCCCGCCGGATCTGGGCCCGCTGGATGAAGGAGACCTACGGGGCGAAGACCGACAAGGCGCAGTGGCTCCGCTTCCACACCCAGACCGCCGGTGTCTCGCTCACCGCCCAGCAGCCGTACAACAACGTGGTACGGACCGCGGTCGAGGCGCTCTCCGCGGTCCTCGGCGGCACCAACTCGCTGCACACCAACGCCCTCGACGAGACCCTCGCGCTCCCCTCCGAGCAGGCCGCCGAGATCGCGCTGCGCACCCAGCAGGTCCTCATGGAGGAGACCGGCGTCGCCAACGTGGCCGATCCGCTGGGCGGTTCCTGGTACGTCGAGCAGCTCACCGACCGCATCGAGGCCGACGCCGAGAAGATCTTCGACCAGATCAAGGAGCGCGGCACGCGGGCCCACCCCGACGGGCAGCACCCCGTCGGGCCCATCACCTCCGGCATCCTGCGCGGCATCGAGGACGGGTGGTTCACCGGCGAGATCGCCGAGTCCGCCTTCCGCTACCAGCAGGCCCTGGAGAAGGGCGACAAGCGCGTGGTCGGCGTCAACGTCCACCACGGCTCGGTCACCGGCGACCTGGAGATCCTGCGCGTCAGCCATGAGGTCGAGCGCGAGCAGGTCCGGGTGCTCGCCGGCCGCAAGGAGGCCCGCGACGACGCGCGGGTCAAGACGGCGCTGGACGCGATGCTGACCGCCGCCCGCGACGGCTCCAACATGATCGGGCCGATGCTCGACGCGGTACGGGCCGAGGCGACGCTCGGCGAGATCTGCGGGGCCCTGCGCGACGAGTGGGGCGTCTACACGGAGCCGGCCGGCTTCTGAGGCCCGACCGCCGGTCCCGCCGTACGCGGTGTACGGCCGGACCGGCGGCCCGGCACACGGCGGCCCGGCGCACGGCGGCCCGGCAGACGGGGGAACGGGCCGCGCGGAAGCAGGCCGCGCGGAAGCGGGCCGGCCGCGGGGAAGCGGGCCGCGGCTCACGCCGAGGCGACCGCCACGAGCCCTCCGAGCAGTAACGCGGTGAAGCGTCCGGCCCACTCCTCGTCGATGGGCTCGGCGCTCACCAGGGCCCGGTGCACGACCGCCCCGGCGATCACGTCGAAGATCAGGTCCGCGGCCCGGTCCGCGAGGCCCTCGTCCTGCTCGACGGGCAACTCGCCCCGCTCCTGGGCGCGCCGGCGCCCCTGCAGCACCAGCCGCTTCTGCCGGTCCACGATCGAGTCGCGGATCCGGGTGCGCAGCGCCTCGTCCCGGGTCGATTCCGCGACCACCGCCATCAGCGAGGTCCGGGTCTCGGGCCGTTCCAGCAGCGCCGCGAACTGGAGCACCACCGCCTGCACATCGGCCGCCAGGCTGCCGAGATCCGGGAGCTCCAGCTCGTCGAAGAGGACCGCTACGGCGTCCACCACCAGCTCGTTCTTGCCCGCCCACCGCCGGTACAGCGTCGTCTTGGCGACCCCGGCGCGCGCCGCCACAGCACCCATCGTCAGCCTCGACCAGCCGAGGTCGACCAGGGACGCCCGGGTCGCCTCCAGGATCGCTTCATCGGCCGCGACGCTGCGCGGGCGTCCCGTTCGTGGGGATTCGGGACGGCTGCGGCTCGGCATGCCGCGACCATACCGGTCAGTAAGGAGAACCGAACGGACCCCGGAGCCGTGAGACAGATCACCGAGGGCCCCTGTGCGCGAGGGGTGCCGGGCAGTTACGCTACGGGCCGTAGCGTAAGGCGGCGGTCACGTCGTCCTGACGCCACGGCCGAACGACAGCCACAGGCACCGGGTGGGGACCCGGCGCCGACCGGGTCATTCAGGGGCCCTCGAACCGTGTCCGGCCGTCCACTCCGCACACCGGCGGCAGCGCGGACGGGTGCGGTTCGGCCATCGCTTTCCGTATCGGTGTGCCGAGGGGGGAGGATGTACGTATGCAGCCTAGGAACATGTCCATGAGCGGCGTCGTCGACCTCGCCGCAGTGAAGGCGGCCGGTGAGGCCAAGGCCAAGGCGGAGCAGGCCCGCGCCGACGCCGCCCGGCAGGGCGGCACGGGCGCCGTGCCGCCGTCCGCCCTGGTGATCGACGTCGATGAGGCGGGCTTCGAGCGCGACGTCCTCCAGCGCTCCGCCGAGGTCCCGGTCGTCCTCGACTTCTGGGCCGAGTGGTGCCAGCCGTGCAAGCAACTGGGCCCGCTCCTGGAGCGCCTGGCCCATGAGTACAACGGCCGCTTCCTGCTGGCCAAGGTCGATGTCGACGCCAACCAGATGCTGATGCAGCAGTTCGGCGTCCAGGGCATCCCGGCGGTCTTCGCCGTCGTCGCCGGGCAGGCCCTCCCGCTCTTCCAGGGCGCGGCACCCGAGGCCCAGATCCGCCAGACGCTCGACCAGTTGATCCAGGTCGGTGAGGAGCGCTTCGGCCTCACCGGCATCGCGGTCGACCAGGACGCCGCTGAAGCGGCCGAGCGGGCCCCGGCCGAGGTCCCCGCCGGTCCGTACGACGCCCTGCTCGAAGCGGCCGTTCGGGCCCTGGACGCCAACGATTTCGCCGGCGCCGTGCAGGCGTACAAGAACGTCCTGGCCGACGACCCGTCCAACACCGAGGCCAAGCTGGGCCTCGCCCAGGCGGAACTGCTCACCCGGGTCGGGGAGATGGACGCGCAGCAGGTGCGCAGGGACGCCGCCGAACGCCCGGCCGATGTCGCCGCCCAACTCGCCGCCGCCGACCTGGATCTGGTGGGCGGTCATGTCGAGGACGCCTTCGGCCGGCTCGTCGAGACGGTGCGTCGCACCTTCGGCGACGACCGGGACGCCGCGCGCGTGCGGCTGCTGGAACTGTTCGAGGTGATCGGCCCCGACGACCCGCGGGTGACCGCCGCGCGTACGGCGCTGGCGCGGGTCCTGTTCTGATCCGACGCGGGTCGCGTACCGAAACGCGACGCGGGTCTTGTGCCGATGTGACAACGCGGCCGCGGTGCCCACGGGGTACCGCGGCCGTTTTCGCGATCGGACGATAAGAGACGGTTCCCCTTTACCAAATCTTGATAAAGAGACTGCCTGTTACTGGCAGTAAATCACCCCTTGGCTTCTGTCCGAAAAGGGATTCAATCCGCCCTTTCGCGCTTCCGTTCGAGACCACCCTGTGTGGCCGGGTGGTGTCACCCTGTCGCGCCTCGTTCACCACGCCATTACCAGTGAGTAACGAACCCCTTGTGCGGCGGGCGGGAATGCACCACGATCGGCCACGCTCGGTCCAATGACGCCAAGCCCGGCCGCCAGCCGGTGCGGTGGCTCCGTTGGGTCCCCACCGAGTGGGCCGGTGGCAGTGACGCCGGCTCCGGACAGGGGGGTTCCTGCCAGTCCGGCAGGGCCTGTCCGATCGGGCCGCGCGACTGCGCGGCCGGTGGTTGTCGCTCGGGGGTGATCGCCGGTGACTCGGACGCGGTTCCTGCCTCCGTGCGCGGGCGCTCTCCTTACCGAGGACGTAGCACTTCTCCCATCCCAGGACGGGCCCGGCCCGTACCGGAGATGTACGTCCGAGAAGGAGGAAAGAGAATGAGTTCCCAGGTTCGTGGCGGCACGAGATGGAAGCGCTTCGCTCTGGTCATGGTGCCGAGCGTCGCCGCGACCGCCGCGGTGGGCATCGGTCTGGCCCAGGGCGCCCTGGCGGCGTCGTTCAGCGTGTCCGGCCAGGAGTTCAAGGTCAAGGCCGCTGAGCTCGAGGGCTGGGACTTCGTCCAGTACGGCAGCATCGCCACGGGCAAGACGCTCGACGGCAAGGACATGGCCGCCCCGGTGGCGGTGTCGGGCTTCAGCAAGGCCTACATCACCAACATGTGCCAGTCGGTCGTCACGCCCAACCTGCCGCTCGGCATCGGTACCGTGACACTGAGGCTGGAGGCGGGTGGCAAGGGCCACAACCGCGTCTACGCCAAGGACCTCTACCTCGATGTCTCACAGCTGGACGCCGACGCCAAGTTCAAGAACATCGACATCGGCGTGGCCGCGGGATCCCTGCCCAAGTCGGAGGGCAAGCCGGGCATTCAGCCCAACACCCAGGCCAACCCCAACGGCTTCGCCCAGCGGGCCGAGAAGGCCCTGCTGACGAACGTCAAGCAGCAGGCGTGGGCCACCACGGCGGGCACCTTCAACCTCAGTGGTCTGAAGCTGCGGCTTTCCAGGGGCACCGACCAAGAGTGCTACTAAGCGCTCGCCCGGGGCGGTCGGGGTCCACGCGAGGGGGCTCCGACCGCCCACCCTTTCTCTTCTCTCAGCAGTACCGGTTCCAGGGAGCTGTTTTCCATGAGCCCCGAGTCCACAGGGCACAACGAGCACTTTCTCCGTGTCTTCCGGCGCGAATTCCGCACCTGGCGGGGTAACCGGCCGTTCTGGGCGGGCCTGTTCACCATGGTGGGTGGTGTCCCCATCATGTACTTCCCGTACGCCAACATGCACCTCGGCAACGTCACGCTGACGATGTCCACGACCGCCGGCGCGGGATCACTGATCATCGGCGTCCTGCTGGTCACGCTGGGCCTCACGATGTGGTTCCACCACATCGTGAGGGTCTTCGCCGGGGTCGCCACGATCCTGCTGGCGTTGGTCTCCATACCCGTCGCCAATGTCGGTGGCTTCGTGGTCGGCTTCCTGTTCGCCCTGCTCGGCGGCGCGCTCTCCGTCTCCTGGGCCCCCGGGCAGCCGGAGCCCGAAGTCCTGGACACCGGCATACGGGACAGGGAGTTCGAGGACGCGGGTACGGGGATACGGGAGCCCGGACCGGACCTCCGCAAGGCGGCGGCGGTGCCGCAGCGGAAGCCGGATCAGGACGACGAGGCGACGGTCGAGGCCGACAGCGGGAGGCATCGTGCGGGGTGACGAGACACAGCTGAACTCGACCGGGGAGGACCAGGACAACCGGACGAGAATCGGACCGCGTCACGCGGTCCCCAGGAAGTCGCTGCTGACGAAGCTGCACATCCCCGCGGGCAAGGCGTTCGCGCTCGCCGCGATGCCGACGGCCGTCTTCGTGGGTATGGGGCTGACGCCCCGGCTCGCGCTGGCCGACGACCACCCGGACATCCCCTTCGCACCCGGCCCCTGTGTGACGCGCTCCGACGAACCGAGCGAGTCCCCGTCCCCGTCCGCCACCGACTCCGGGGGCACGGACGAGGACCGGGCGCCGAAGCCCTCGGTGACCCCGCCGGCGGACGACGCGGCGAAGTCCGGGTCCGGGTCCGGGACCGAATCCGGGTCCGGGTCCGAGCCCGAGACCGCTTCCGATGCGCGTACCGCTGATTCCCCGGCCGCCACGCCGAGCGCCACACCCACCCCCACGAAGTCGAAGGACCCGCTTGATCCGTTGGGTGTCGGCGACGCGCTCAGGGACCTGTTCGGCACCCCGGACAAGGAGAGCGCCGACCCGTCCTCGTCACCGTCCACCGGCACCGAGTCCCCGAAGCCGTCGCCGAGTGACTCCGCCGAGCCCGGGCGGGGGCCCGCGGACCCGGCGAAGAAGTCCACGGATCCGGCGGACCCGGCGAAGGAGACCGGTGACAGGGCCGCCGCCGCCATCCGTGAGGCCGCGGAGAAGGCAGGTGCGCCGGTCGAGGAACTCGACGACAGCGTCAAGGGACTCGACGCCAAGAAGGACGAGGACATCCCGGACGGCGCCAAGCCGCGCTTCCCCTGTCCGACCGCCGACCCGAAGGCACTGGCCGCGGCCGATCTGGAGACGGGCGTGCCGCTGCTCCCCACCGACCCGTGGATCCTGGACAGCTCGCTGCTCACCCTGAACGGGCTGGACTACAAGGGCATCGTCGACGTGAAGACGTACGACGGCACCGTCAAGAAGGTGCTGAAGTTCACCGCGAGCTCCATCGACATCAAGGACCTCCACCAGAAGACGGTCGGCCCGAACGGCACCACGGCCCACGTCGAGGCGCGCAAGGGCTCCACGTCCACCATCCGCAACGGCATGGTGACCATGTACACGGAGGAGCTGAAGGGCAATCTGTTCGGCCTCATCCCGGTCACGTTCAGCCCGCAGTCCCCGCCGCCGCTGAACGTCCCGTTCGCCTTCTTCACCAAGGTCAAGGTGACCCAGGCCGGCCAGTTCGGCGGAACGCTCACGATTCCGGGTCTGCGCAACTACTTCACCGGCGCCAACGGCTAGCCGACACCGACCCGTTCGGGAGCCGCACGAGGCGGTGGCCGCACCCCCGAGGGGAGTGCGGCCACCGCCTCGCCGTATGCGTACCCGTCTACGCGTGCCCGGTCCGTACCGGCCGCGTCAGTCGCGCGCTCCGCCACCGACATGGTGCACGCGCACCATGTTCGTGGTGCCGGGGATGCCGGGGGGCGAGCCCGCTGTGATGATCATGGTGTCGCCCGCGTTGTAGCGGTCCAGCTTCAGCAGCTCCGCGTCGACCAGGTCGACCATCGCGTCCGTGTTGTCCACGTGCGGGACGACGTGGGCCTCGACGCCCCAGCTCAGGGCGAGCTGGTTGCGGGTGGACTCGTCCGTGGTGAAGGCCAGGATGGGCTGGGCCGCGCGGTAGCGGGAGAGGCGGCGGGCCGTGTCGCCGGACTTGGTGAACGCGACCAGCGCCTTGCCGTTCAGGAAGTCCGCGATCTCGCAGGCGGCACGGGCCACCGAACCGCCCTGGGTGCGCGGCTTCTTGCCCGGGACCAGCGGCTGGAGGCCCTTGGAGAGCAGCTCGTTCTCGGCGGCGACGACGATCTTCGACATCGTCTTGACCGTCTCGATCGGGTACGCGCCCACGCTGGACTCGGCGGAGAGCATGACCGCGTCCGCGCCGTCCAGGATCGCGTTGGCGACGTCGGACGCCTCGGCGCGGGTCGGCCGCGAGTTGGTGATCATCGACTCCATCATCTGGGTCGCCACGATCACCGGCTTGGCGTTTCGCCGGCAGAGCTCCACCAGGCGCTTCTGCACCATCGGGACCTTCTCCAGCGGATACTCCACGGCCAGGTCGCCACGGGCCACCATCACACCGTCGAAGGCCATGACGACCTCCTGCATGTGCTCGACCGCCTGCGGCTTCTCCACCTTGGCGATGACGGGGACCCGGCGGCCCACCTCGTCCATCACCTTGTGGACGTCCTTGATGTCGTCGGCGTCCCGCACGAAGGAGAGCGCCACCAGGTCGCAGCCCATCCGCAGCGCGAACCGCAGGTCCTCGACGTCCTTCTGGGACAGCGCAGGGACGTTGACCGCCGCGCCGGGCAGGTTGATGCCCTTGTGGTCGGAGACGACACCGCCCTCGATGACGATCGTCCTCACCCGGGGGCCCTCGACCGCGACGACCTTCAGTTCGACGTTGCCGTCGTTGATCAGGATCGGGTCGCCCTTGGCGACGTCGCCGGGCAGGCCCTTGTACGTCGTGCCGCAGATCGACTTGTCGCCGGGCACGTCCTCCGCCGTGATGGTGAACTCGTCCCCGCGGACCAGCTCGACGGGTCCCTCGGCGAACTTCCCCAGGCGGATCTTCGGGCCCTGGAGGTCGGCGAGCACGCCCACCGCGCGGCCGGTCTCGGCGGCGGCCCTGCGGACCAGGTCGTAACGGGCCTGGTGCTCCTCGTGGCTGCCGTGGCTGAAGTTGAAACGGGCCACGCTCATGCCGGCCTCGATCAGCGCGACGAGCTGCTCGTGCGAGTCGACGGCGGGGCCGAGCGTACAGACGATTTTGGAACGGCGCATGAGGCGGATCCTATCGGTTTGTTCAGTAACGGAATATTCCGTTGGGCGGTAGGTACAAAGGGGCGTGGGGGTGCTCAGTTGTGCTCCTGTCCGACGAGAGCGAAGGTCTGGACGGCTATCTCCAGCTCCTCGTCCGTCGGCACCACCGCGACCGCCACCCGCGCGTGGTCCGGCGAGATCAGCCGCGGCGCGCCGGACCGTACGGCGTTCAGATCCGCGTCCACCGCCGGGCCGAGCTCCTCCAGTCCGGCGATCGCAGCCTCCCGCACCGGTGCGGAGTTCTCCCCGACCCCCGCCGTGAACACCACCGCGTCCACCCGCCCGAGGACCGCCGAATAGGCGCCGATGTACTTCTTCAGCCGGTGCACGTAGACGTCGAAGGCCAGCGCCGCCCGTTCGTCGCCGTCGTCGACCCGGCGCCGGATCTCCCGCATGTCGTTGTCGCCGCACAGCCCGACCAGACCGCTGCGCTTGTTGAGCAGGTCGTCGATCTCGTCCGTCGACATCCCGGCCACGCGGTGGAGGTGGAAGGTGACGGCCGGGTCGATGTCGCCGCAGCGCGTGCCCATCACCAGCCCTTCCAGCGGGGTCAGGCCCATCGACGTCTCCACGCACCGGCCGCCCGCCACCGCCGACGCGGAGGCGCCGTTGCCCAGGTGCAGCACGATGACGTTGACGTCCTCGGGCGCGCGTCCCAGCAGTTCGGCGGCCTTGCGCGAGACGTACGCGTGCGAGGTGCCGTGGAATCCGTAGCGCCGGATGCGGTGCGCGTCGGCGGTCTCCACGTCGATCGCGTACCGCGCCGCGTACTCCGGCATCGTCGTGTGGAACGCCGTGTCGAACACCGCCACCTGCGGCAGGTCCGGGCGCAGCGCCTGCGCGGTACGGATGCCGAGGAGGTTCGCCGGGTTGTGCAGCGGGGCCACCGGGACCAGGCGCTCGATCTCCTCCAGTACCTCGTCGTCGACCACCACCGGCTCGGTGAACCGCAGCCCGCCGTGCACCACCCGGTGGCCGATCGCCGCCAGTTCGGGGGAGTCCAGGCCCAGCCCGTCGGCCGCCAGCTCCTCGGCCGCCGCCTTCAGCGCCGCCTCGTGGTCGGGGATGGGGCCGGTGCGCTCCCGCCGCTCGCCGATGCCGTCCGCCAGCGGGGTGTGCATCAGCCGGGACGTCTCCTCGCCGATGCGTTCGACCAGCCCGACCGCCAGCCGGGAGTGGTCGCTCATGTCCAGGAGCTGGTACTTCACCGACGAGGAGCCGGAGTTGAGGACGAGTACGCGATGCGCCGCCATGGTCGGGGAGCCGCCTTCCGGGGTCGGGGAGCCGTCCGGGACCTCGGGTCCTCCCGGGGCCGGGGAGCTTGTGAGGGCCGGGGCGGTCATGCCGTCCGCTCCTTGCCCTGCGCCTGGATCGCGGTGATGGCCACGGTGTTGACGATGTCCTGGACCAGCGCGCCGCGGGACAGGTCGTTGACGGGCTTGCGCAGCCCCTGGAGCACCGGTCCGACGGCGACCGCGCCCGCCGAGCGCTGCACGGCCTTGTAGGTGTTGTTGCCGGTGTTCAGGTCCGGGAAGATCAGCACCGTCGCCCGACCCGCCACCTCGGAACCGGGCAGCTTCGTCGCGGCGACACCCGGGTCCACCGCGGCGTCGTACTGGATGGGCCCCTCGATCAGCAGGTCCGGCCGGCTCGCCCGGACCAGGGCCGTCGCCTCGCGCACCTTGTCGACGTCGGCGCCCGAACCGGAGGTACCCGTCGAGTACGACAGCATCGCGATCCGAGGCTCCACGCCGAAGCGGGCGGCGGTGGCGGCCGACTGCACGGCGATGTCCGCGAGTTGCCGCGCGTCCGGGTCCGGGTTGACCGCGCAGTCGCCGTACACCAGGACCTTGTCGGCCAGACACATGAAGAAGACGGAGGAGACGATCGAGGTGCCGGGCCCGCTCGTCGCGTCGCCGGCGCCTGCGGACCTGGTCTTGATGATCTCGAACGCGGGACGGATCGTCGCCGCGGTGGAGTGCGCGGACCCGGAGACCATGCCGTCCGCGAAGCCCTGCTCGACCATCAGCGTGCCGAAGTAGTTGACGTCCGCGACCACGTCGTACGCCAGCTCGGCCGTGACGCCGCGGTGCGCGCGCAGCCGCGCGTACCGCTCGGCGAACGGCAGGCGCAGCTCGGAGGTCTGCGGGTCGACGATCTGCGTACCGGCGAGATCGATGCCCAGATCCGCGGCCTTCTTCCGGATGACGTCGGGCTCGCCGAGGAGCGTGAGGTCGCAGATGTCACGGCGCAGCAGGACGTCGGCGGCGCGCAGCACCCGTTCGTCGGTGCCCTCCGGCAGGACCACCCGGCGCCGGTCGGCGCGCGCCTGCTCCAGCAACTCGTGCTCGAACATCATCGGGGTGACCCGCCCGCTGCGGGCCACCGAGATCCGCTCCAACAGGGCACTGGTGTCCACGTGGCGTTCGAAGAGGCCCAGGGCCGTCTCCGCCTTCCGGGGCGTCGCCGCGTTCAACTTGCCTTCCATGGAGAAGAGTTCATACGCCGTGGGGAAGGAGCCTCCCGCCACGGACACCACCGGCGTGCCCGGCGCGAGGCGCTCGGCCAGGGTCAGGATCTCCGGACCGGGATGTTCGTCCAGGGTGAGCAGCACACCGGCGATGGGCGGGGTCCCGGCGCTGTGCGCGGCCAGCGAGCCGACCACCAGGTCCGCCCGGTCCCCGGGCGTGACCACCAGACAGCCCGGCGTCAGCGCCTTCAGCAGGTTCGGCAGCATGGCGCCGCCGAAGACGAAGTCCAGCGCGTCCCTGGCCAGCCCGGAGTCGTCGCCGAGCAGCACCGTGCCGCCGAGCGCCGCGGTGATCTGGGCGACGGTCGGCGCGGAGAGCGCCGCGTCGTCGGGCAGCACCGAACAGGGAACGGGCAGCTGCGACGCCAGCCGCTGCGCGAGGGCGTCGCGGTCCTCGGCCGCCACCCGGTTCACGATCACCGAGACGACGTCGCAGCCCAGCCCCGCGTACGCCCGGTACGCGTTGCGCGCCTCGGCGCGCACGGACTGCGCCTTCTGGCCCCGGCCGCCGACCACCGCGATCACCGAGGCGCCGAACTCGTTGGCGAGGCGGGCGTTGAGCGCCAGCTCGTCGGGGAGCTGGGTGTCGGCGAAGTCGGTGCCGAGGACCAGGACCACCTCGTAGCGCTGGGCCACCTGGTGGAAACGTTCGACGAGCCGGGAGACCAGTTCGTCGGTACCCTGTTCGGCCTGGAGCGCGGACGCCTCGCCGTAGTCCAGCCCGTAGACCGACGCCGGCTCCTGGAGCAGCCGGTAGCGGGCCCGCAGCAGCTCGAACATCCGGTCGGGACCGTCGTGGACCAGCGGCCGGAACACCCCGACCCGGTCCACCTGACGCGTCAGGAGCTCCATGACTCCCAGATCGACGACCTGCCGGCCGTCGCTCCGGTCGATCCCGGTCACGTACACGCTGCGCGTCACGCGTGCTCTCCCGTCCATATGTGCGGTTGGGGACGTATCGCCATGTTGACGATACGCCGGGCGTGCGCGACGCCGCCCGCCGGGCGTGCCCCCTCGTGTGCGCGGCGTGCGCGCCCCACCCGGCGCGCCGGGGAATCATCCCCGCGCGCGACGTGCCACCCGGGCGGACGTCACCGGAACGGGCGAGACCATGAGGTCCAGACCACGTGGGACAATCGTCATGGTTCGCGCAACGGGGGATCTTTTCCTCGCCCCCGGAACGCACGGCACCAGCGAGGCAGGAGACACAGGACGATGCGCATCGGAGTTCTCACGGCAGGCGGCGACTGTCCGGGTCTGAACGCGGTGATCCGCTCGGTCGTGCACCGTGCCGTGGTGGGGCACGGAGACGAGGTCATCGGCTTCGAGGACGGGTTCAAGGGCCTCCTCGACGGCCACTACCGCCCCCTCGACCTCAACGCCGTCAGCGGCATCCTCGCCCGCGGCGGCACCATACTGGGATCGGCCCGCCTGGAGCGCGCCCGGCTGCGCGAGGCCGCGGAGAACTGCGCGGAGCTGAGCCGCCGTTACGGCATGGACGCACTCATCCCGATCGGCGGCGAAGGCACCCTCACCGCCGCGCGGATGCTGGCGGACGCCGGGATGCCCGTCGTCGGCGTCCCCAAGACCATCGACAACGACATCTCCGCCACCGACCGCACCTTCGGCTTCGACACGGCGGTGGGCGTCGCCACCGACGCCATAGACCGTCTGAAGACCACCGCCGAGTCGCACCAGCGGGTCATGGTCGTCGAGGTGATGGGACGGCACGCCGGCTGGATCGCGCTGGAGTCCGGGATGGCGGGCGGCGCGCACGGCATCTGCCTGCCCGAGCGTCGCTTCGAGGTCGACGACCTGGTCAAGATGGTCGAGGCACGGTTCGCGCGCGGCAAGAAGTTCGCGGTGATCTGCGTCGCCGAGGGCGCGCACCCGGCCGAGGGCTCCATGCCGTACGCCAAGGGCGAGATCGACCAGTACGGTCACGAGCGCTTCCCGGGCATCGGCAACCGGCTGGCCATCGAGCTGGAGACGCGGCTCGGCAAGGAGGCCCGGCCGGTCATCCTCGGCCATGTGCAGCGCGGCGGCACGCCGACCGCGTACGACCGGGTGCTCGCCACCCGCTTCGGCTGGCACGCGGTGGAGGCCGCGCACCGGGGCGACTTCGGCCGGATGACGGCGCTGCGCGGCAACGGCATCGTGATGGTTCCGCTGGCGGACGCCATCACCCAGCTCAAGACGGTCCCCAAGAACCGGATGGACGAGGCCGAGTCGGTCTTCTGATCCGCCCCGCCCCGTCCCCTCCTGTGCCGCCCCGCGCCGCGCCGCGCCGCGAGCGGTCGCGAGCAGAAGGCAGGGTCCGGCGGTCCTCACCCTCCCCCGTGGAAGGGCCGGACCGCCGGCCGTTTCCCCTCGGCGGGCCAGGGCCTTGCGGGGGCCGCGCCGCCAAAGTCCACTCCTGAGTCACCGACTCGGATCAACAAGGCTTGCCGCTGTCCCGGACATGTCCCAGCCCTGTCCGGACGGCCGCGTGACGGCGAGCGGTTCAGACGTTCCCGCCCCGCACCCCCGCTGTCCGCCAGAACCGTTCCACGATCCCCTCCAGGAACGCCCGCTCCCCGTCACCCGGCGACCCGGACGGCGCCCCGGACGGCTCCCCGGCCCTGCCGGTCCGGCCCGGTGCCGATGCCGTCGACGCCCGGTGGTCGGCGTGGAGCTGGTCCAGTACGTCCTGGAGGAGCCCCCGCTCCAGCCGCACCAGCTTCGCCACCGCCCGGACGTGCGCCTGCCGACGCGTCGTGACCGCCGCGCGCAGCAGCTCCGCCAGCTCCTCGTCCTGCCCGGACACCGTCACCAGCCCGGCGGCCGTCAGCCCCAGCGCCTCGGCGAGCGCCGCCGACTGGCGCTCGTTGCCCCGCCAGCGCCCCGACTCCTCCATCCGCAGGTAAACGGCGGGCGCCAACCCCACCAGACCGGCCAGCTCCGCCACGGTCAGCCGCCGAGCCGTCCGGTGTTCCCGCAGCGTGCGCGCGGCGGTCAGCAACTCGCCTGGTGAGCACCACAACACCCCGGCCAGCGCCGTGAGTTCGTGTCCGGTCGGGACGGCGCGCCCGTGCTCCCAGGCGATCACGGTCGCGGTGCTGATCCGGAGTCCGTACTGGGCCGCGAGGCCGTACGCGACATGGCCGGGCAGCATCCCGAGGGCCTCACGGAGGCGGCGTGCGGCGGAGGAGTCGAAGGGGGGTCGGGAGCCGAAGGACGAGGGGGAGCCGGGGGAGTGGGAGGGGCGCACGGCTTCACCGTAGGAGCGGGCACGCCGTCCGACCACGGTGTGTTCCGCCGATATCGCGGCTCGTAGGAAGGTCCTATGCCCGCACGGGGCCGAAGCCCGTACGATCCCTGCGCCTGGGCGGGGCCGGTCGGGCCGGCCGCCCCTACGGGGTGCCATACCCGACGGCCTGCTGCCGCCCCGACGGCGTGTTGCCGCCTCGACGGGATCAGTGGTCCCGGGTCATCCACCGGTAGTGCAGCTCCGGGCGTCCGACCTGGCCGTACTGCGGTCTGCGCACCGCGCGTCCCGTCGTCACCAAGTGTTCCAGGTAGCGGCGCGCGGTGATCCGTGAGATGCCCAGCTCGGTCCCGGCCGCCGCCGCCGTCACGCCGTCCGAAGCCCGCAGGACGCGGGTGACGGCTTCCAGGGTCGGGGCGCTCAGTCCCTTCGGCAGCCGGTTCGGCTGCGGGGCGCGCAGCACTCCGAGCGCGCGGTCCACCTCGTCCTGACCGCTCGCCTCACCGGCCGCCGCGTGGAACTCCGCGTAGCGGACGAGCCGGTCGCGCAGTGTGGCGAAGGTGAACGGCTTCAGCACGTACTGGACGACCCCGAGCGACACCCCTTCCCGGACCAGCGACAGATCACGTGCCGAAGTCACCGCGATGACGTCCGCCACGTGCCCGGCCGCGCGCAGCGAGCGCAGCAGCTGCAGGCCGTGCCCGTCGGGCAGGTACAGGTCCAGGAGGAGCAGGTCGATCGGCGTGCGGTCCAGCGCCCGTACGGCCTCCGCGCGCGAGTGCGCGACCGCGGCCACCTCGAACCCGGGGACGCGGCCCACGTAGAGCCGATGGGCGTCGGCGGCGACGGGGTCGTCCTCGACGACCAGCACCCGGATCACGGAACATCCTCCCCGACGGTGTGCTTCGCGCGGTCGCCGGTCGTCAGCGGCAGCCGGACCGTGAACCGGGCGCCGCCCTCCGGACCCTGGTCCAGATCCACCGTGCCGCCGTTGCGCCGTACCGCCTGCCGCACGAGGGCCAGCCCGATTCCCCGGCCCGTGCCGTGTGTGGACCAGCCCCGGTCGAACACCTCGGCGGCGTCGGCCGGATCGATCCCCGCCCCGGTGTCGGCGACCCTCAGCAGCAACTCGTCCTCCCCGGCGAGAGCGGTGACGGTGACCGTGGCCCGTCCGGCCCGCCCTGTCCGGCCCGGGGCCGCACCTCCCGCGGGACGCCCCGCATCCTCACCCCGCGGCCCGGGCACGGCAGGGTGGGTGGGAACGGCCGGGCGAGCAGGAACGGCCAGGGAAGCAGGAACGGCCCCGGAGGCAGGAACGGCCGCGGAAGCGGGCACGACCGGATCGCACGCGCCGGGGACGGCGGGCGACCCGGGCGGGCCGGAGGCGGGCGGGGAAGCCGGTGGACCGGCCGCCGCCTCCGACGCCGCGTCCACCGCGTTGTCGATCAGGTTGCCGAGGATCGTCACCAGGTCCCGGTCCGGCAGCGTCGCGGGCAGGGCACCGTCGTCGATCAGGCTGTCCTCCGCGAGCACCAGCTCCACACCCCGCTCATTGGCCTGCGCCGCCTTGCCCAACAGCAGTGCCGCCAGCACCGGTTCGCCGACCGCGCCCACGACCCGGTCGGTGAGGGTCTGGGCCAGCTCCAGTTCCGCGGTGGCGAAACCGACCGCCTCCTCGGCCCGCCCCAGCTCGATCAGCGAGACGACGGTGTGCAGCCGGTTCGCCGCCTCGTGGGCCTGCGAGCGCAATGCCTGGGTGAACCCTCGTTCGGAGTCCAACTCGCCTGACAGCGCCTGGAGTTCGGTGTGATCGCGGAGGGTCACGACGGTGCCGCGCCGCTCTCCGCCCACCACCGCGCGGGTATTGACCACGATCACCCGGTCCGC
Organism: Streptomyces sp. NPDC047982; assembly: GCF_043204165.1. Taxonomy (NCBI): domain Bacteria; kingdom Bacillati; phylum Actinomycetota; class Actinomycetes; order Kitasatosporales; family Streptomycetaceae; genus Streptomyces; species Streptomyces sp. NPDC047982. The sequence continues at coordinate 153,159 of NZ_JBIDBS010000009.1, forward strand.
CGTCAGGTGAAGCTCGTCGACGCGCTCCTCGGTGGCGAGCAGCGCCCCGGTCAGCGGCGCCGGAAGCGCCAGATCGGCGACCCGGCGCCCGAGAACGTCCGGTCCCAGCCCCAGCAACTCCCGGCCCGCGTCGTTGATCAGCGCGATCCTGCGCTGCCCGTCGAGCATCAGCAGCCCCTCGCGCACCGCGCGGAGCGTGGCCTGGTGGTAGTCGTGCATCCGGCTCAGCTCGGCCGCGTTCATGCCGTGCGTGTGGCGGCGGAGCCGGGCGTTGATCACGTACGTGCCGAGACCGCCGAGCACCAGCGCCCCGCCCGCGGCCAGCCCCAGCGCACGCAGCTCCGCCCGCACCTGCGAGGAGATCCGGTCGACCGTGATGCCCGCGCTGACCAGGCCGGTGATCCTGCCGCCGTCCCGGATCGGGGTGACGACCCGGATCGAGGGGCCGAGGGTCCCGGTGTACGTCTCGGTGAACGTCTCGCCGCGCAGTGCCCGCGCGGTGTGGCCGAGGAACTCCTCCCCGATCCGGTCGGTGTCCGGATGCGTCCAGCGGATCCGCTCCGGGGACATGATGGTGACGAACGCGATCCCGGTGTCCCTGCGGACCTTCTCCGCGTACGGCTGGAGCACGGCGGACGGGTCCGGAGTGCGGATCGCCTCCCGCACGGACGGGGAACCGGCGATCGCCAGCGCCGCCGTCCTGACCTGCCGGGCCGCCGTCTCGTCCGCCTGTTCCCGGCCGGAGGCGTACGCGAAGAATGCGCAGCCCGCCACCACCGCCGCGACCAGCACCACCTGCATCGTGAAGAGCTGACCGGCCAGGCTGCGTGGACGGGTACGGGGCAGACGCATGTCCCCCAGTCTGCCTGGCCGGAAACATATGAACGAAATGCACGTAACGGTGACCGCCCTCACACGGAGAGAGATATTCACCGAGGGTTTTTCCGGCTTCGATCCGCCGGACAGCCCTTGCGCCCCCAGGGACGGGGGAGCGACCCGGACGAGCCGAGGAGAACCCCCGTGGGAGTGGCAGCCGCCAAGCGGGACCGCACGCACTATCTGTATCTGGCCGTGATCGCCGCCGTGGGCCTCGGCATTCTGGTGGGCTTCGTGGCCCCGGGCGTCGCCGTCGAGCTCAAGCCGATCGGTACCGGCTTCGTGAATCTCATCAAGATGATGATCTCGCCCATCATCTTCTGCACGATCGTGCTGGGCGTCGGATCGGTGCGCAAGGCCGCCAAGGTGGGCGCGGTCGGCGGACTCGCCCTCGGCTACTTCCTGGTCATGTCGACGGTGGCGCTCGCCATCGGTCTGCTCGTCGGCAACCTCCTGGAGCCCGGCCAGAGCCTCCACATCACCGAGGCGGCACGCGCCGCCGGTGAGAAGCAGGCGTCGGGCGCGAGCGAGTCGACCGCGGACTTCCTGCTCGGCATCATCCCCACGACGATCGTGTCCGCGTTCACCGAGGGCCAGGTGCTCCAGACCCTGCTGGTCGCCCTGCTCGCGGGCTTCGCGCTCCAGGGCATGGGAGCGGCGGGCGAACCGGTGCTGCGCGGCATCGGCCACATCCAGCGCCTGGTCTTCCGCATCCTCGCCATGATCATGTGGGCGGCCCCGGTCGGCGCGTTCGGCGCGATCGCGGCCGTGGTCGGCGAGACCGGCGTCGACGCGCTGAAGTCCCTCGCCGTCATCATGATCGGCTTCTACGTCACCTGTGCGATCTTCGTCTTCGTGGTGCTCGGCACCATCCTGCGGCTGGTCGCCGGGGTCAACCTGTTCGCGCTGCTGAAGTACCTCGGCCGCGAGTTCCTGCTGATCCTCTCCACCTCCTCCTCGGAATCGGCGCTGCCGCGGCTCATCGCGAAGATGGAGCACCTGGGGGTCAGCAAGCCCGTCGTCGGTATCACCGTGCCGACCGGCTACTCCTTCAACCTCGACGGCACCGCGATCTACCTCACGATGTCCTCGTTGTTCATCGCCAACGCGCTGGGCGACCCGCTGAGCGCCGGGGAGCAGATCTCGCTGCTGGTCTTCATGGTCATCGCCTCCAAGGGTGCGGCCGGGGTCACCGGCGCGGGCCTGGCCACCCTCGCGGGCGGTCTGCAGTCGCACCGGCCCGAGCTGGTCGACGGCGTCGGGCTCATCGTCGGCATCGACCGCTTCATGAGCGAGGCCCGCGCCCTGACGAACTTCGCCGGAAACGCGGTGGCCACCGTCCTGGTCGGCACCTGGACGAAGGAGATCGACAAGGAGCGGGTGGAGCAGGTCCTCTCCGGCGCGCTTCCGTGGGAAGAGAGGATGCTGGGCCAGGACGGCGAGGGCGCGGACGTTCCGGAGCCGCGCGCCGGCGACCAGGAACACGCCATGGCGAAGGCGTAGCGGCTTTCCGGAACACCACGACGAGGGGCCGTCGCGGGCACATCCGCGACGGCCCCCGTACGTGCTCCCGGGTCCTTCAGGAGCGGGAGGACGTGCTGGGGAGGACGGGCTCGGGAGGACGTGCTGGGGGCGGTCTGGGGGCGGCCGGATCCCGGCGATCGGCGTCTTCCGGCCGACACCTCGGGTGTCGGCCATTGTCGCCGAGACGCCCCTCGCGGGCGGGCGGACGGCGCTAGCGTGACGGGCGCCATCACTCCGAGCAATCCATTGATCGCACAGGGGGACCCGTCATGAATTCGCGTGCAAGCCGCGCCTTGCCCAGGGCGTTGGCCACCTTCGCGGCCGCGCTGGCCGTCGTACTCGGCCTGACCGCGCAGACCGCAACGGCGCGGGCGGCCGAGGCGTCCGGCCTCGCCGGGCTGACGTTCACCGCGGCCGGCAACGGCCGGAACCTGGACGTGCAGAACGGCAACACGGGGGACGGCGTCTACGTCGTCACCAACTCCACGCCCGGCCACCACCAGCAGTGGACCGTCAACAAGCAGGCCGACGGGTCGTTCACCCTGGCCAACGACTTCACCGGGAAGTGCGTGGCGACCGGCCTTCCGCTGAGGCAGCAGTCGTGCTCCGGGGCCGCCTCCCAGCGCTGGTACTTCCAGCCCGTCACCGGCGTCGCCAACACCTTCATGATCCGCAACGCCGGTGACAACAAGTGCGTCGACGTCGTCCTGAACGCCCAGTACGACGACGCGTGGACCCAGACCTACGGCTGCAACGGCTCCGCCGCGCAGCAGTGGAGGATCCCCGCCGCGGCCTCGGGCGCCGCCCTCGACGCCGCAGTGGAGTACGCCTCCAAGCGCTGCCAGAAGGACGCGGCCACCTGCTCGTGGACGAAGGGGACCCAGGCCCCCGCCGAGCCGCTGCCCGTCGAGTGCGTCTCGCCCGTCTGGTACAACGGCACCGGTGCGCCGGTGCCGTGGACGTTCTCGCTGACCACCACCAGCGGATGGACGAGCACGCTCGGCGTGTCCTTCACCTCGGGCGTGGGCTCGGGAGCGGCAAGCCCCGTCCAGGCGAGCGTCTCCCAGACCATCTCTGGCAGCGTGACGTACAGCCTGAGCGAGACGCTGGGGAACAGCCTGACCATCACCGTCCCGCAGCAGCAGTACGGCTGGGTGGCGCTGTCGAAGCTGGCCACGAAGGTGACCGGCGACTGGACCTTCGACGCGAACGGATACCCGTGGAAGGCGCACGACACCGTCACGGTGCCCCTGATCAGTGACGACCAGGGCCACGCGAGCGTCTACCTGGCGAAGACCGCACCCGAGTTCACCACCTGCGGCTGACCCCGGACGCGGCCGCGATCAGACCGGCCGCAGCCACACCGTCGCCAGCGGCGGGAGCGTCGGCGTCACGCTGGCGTTCCTGCCGTGGGCCAAGATCGCCTCCGGCTTCAGCGGATCGGGGTGGCACACGCCGCTGCCGCCGTACCGCGCCGCGTCCGTGTTGAGCACCTCCGCCCACGCCCCCCGGCCGCCGAGCACGTCCGGGACGCCGATGCGGTAGTCGTGCCGCACCACGGGGGAGAAGTTGCTGACGGCGAGCAGCGGCGCACCGTGCTTGTCGTGGCGGAGGAAGGCGAAGACGTTGTCCTCGGCCGCGCCGCCGTCCACCCAGGAGAAGCCCTCCGGCTCGGTGTCGCACTGCCAGAGCGCGGGGGTGGCGCGGTACACCGCGTTCAGATCGGCGACCAGGTCGCGCACCCCCCGGTGGTCGCCCGCCGACGCGTACGTCGGGTCGAGCAGCCACCACTCCGGGCCGTGCTCCTGCGACCACTCCGCACCCTGCGCGAACTCCTGTCCCATGAAGAGGAGTTGCTTTCCGGGGTGGGCCCACATGAAGCCGAGGTAGGCGCGGTGGTTGGCGCGCCGCTGCCACCAGTCGCCGGGCATCTTGCTGACCAGCGACTGCTTGCCGTGCACCACCTCGTCGTGCGAGATCGGCAGCACGTAGTTCTCGCTGTACGCGTACACCATCGAGAAGGTCATGTCGTCGTGGTGGTACTTGCGGTGCACCGGGTCCTTCGTCATGTACTGGAGGGAGTCGTGCATCCAGCCCATGTTCCACTTCAGCCCGAAGCCCAGGCCGCCGTAACCGCCGTGCCCGACATGGTGGGTGGCGCGGGTCACGCCGTCCCAGGCGGTCGACTCCTCGGCGATGGTCACGACGCCCGGGTTGCGCCGGTAGACGGTGGCGTTCATCTCCTGGAGGAAGGCGACGGCGTCCGGATTCTCCCTGCCCCCGTGCTCGTTGGGGGACCACTGCCCGTCCTCGCGCGAGTAGTCGAGGTACAGCATCGAGGCGACCGCGTCGACCCGCAGCCCGTCGACATGGAACTCCTCGCACCAGTACGTCGCGTTGGCCACCAGGAAGTTGCGCACCTCCTTGCGCCCGTAGTCGAACTCCAGCGTGCCCCAGTCCGGGTGCGCCGCCCGCGCCGGATCCGCGTGCTCGTACAACGGACGGCCGTCGAACTGGGCGAGTGCCCAGTCGTCGCGCGGGAAATGTGCGGGCACCCAGTCCACGATCACACCGATCCCGGCCCCGTGCAGCGCGTCGACGAGGTGACGGAAGTCGTCCGGCGTGCCCAGACGGGACGTCGGCGCATAGAAGCCGGTGACCTGATAGCCCCACGATCCGCCGAAGGGATGCTCGGCCACCGGCATCAGCTCCACGTGCGTGAAGCCCAGCTCCCGTACGTACCCCGGGAGCTGATCAGCCAACTGTCGGTAAGTCAATCCCGGCCGCCAGGACGGCAGATGCACCTCGTAGACGGAGAACGGTGCCTCGTGCACCGGTACGTCACCGCGGTGCGCCATCCACTCCTGGTCGCGCCACTCGTGGTGGGAGGCCGTCACGATCGAAGCGGTGGCGGGCGGCACCTCGGTGCGGCGCGCCATCGGGTCGGCGCGCGTGGTGTGCGAACCGTCGGGGCGGCAGATGTCGAACTTGTACAGCGTGCCCTCACCGATCCCGGGCAGGAACAACTCCCACACGCCGCTGGAGCCCAGCGAACGCATCGGGAACCCGGCGCCGTCCCAGAAGTTGAAGTCCCCGACCACCCGCACCCCGCGCGCGTCGGGAGCCCAGACCGTGAACCGGGTCCCCGCCACGCCCTGGTGCTCCATGGGGTGCGCGCCGAGCGCGGTCCACAGCTCCTCGTGCCGCCCCTCGCCGATCAGATGCAGATCGAGTTCACCGAGCGCGGGCAGGAAGCGGTATGGGTCGTGCACCTCGGTCTCGGTGTCCTCGTAGGCCACCAGGAGGCGGTACTCGGGCAGCGACGGCATCGGCAGCAGCCCGGAGAAGAGGCCGTCCCCGTCGTCGTGGAGCCGCACCCGCAGCCCCTTGGCGAGTACGGTCACGGACCGCGCGAACGGGCGCAGTACCCGGAAGACGACCCCGCCGCGCACCGGATGGGCGCCGAGCAGGGCATGCGGGTCGTGGTGCTCCCCGGCGAGCAGCCGGGCCCGGTCGCCGTCGTCGAGCGGGTGCGCCTCGCGGACGCCCTGGCCGCCGGAGCCCTGCGCGCGCGGGCGCGCGGGCTCGGTCCGCTCGGCGGCGGGCCGCCCCCGCCGGGCCGGGGCGGATGTGGCGGCGGTGGGGGCGGAACCGGCGGACGGGCCGGATGGGGTGAACGGGGCGAATGTGGTGAAAGAGGTGGGGGCGGTGGTGGCCGGTTCCGTGGCCATCGACGGCGCGGTCACTGAAGGCGTGGCCATCGAGGTGGCGGGCGCCGGGTCCGCCGTGGCGGGCCGCGCGCAGGCGACCGGGGCGGCGGCAGAGGCGGCCGGGGGCGTGGCGGGTGCTTCGTCGACGGGCGTGTTGCGGGACGGCTTACGGGCGGTCACGGGGACGGCCTCCTTCGCGGGATGGATGTGGTCGGAGCGAACAGGGAGGACAGGCGCCGGCCGTGGCGGACGGGCAACGGCCGGATGCCGGACGGGTCCCGGGTGGGCGGCCCGTCAGTCGGCGACGGCGGCCAGGCGGTGGATGGCCGCCATCGGGACCGGCAGCCAGTCGGGCCGGTGCCGTGCCTCGTACAGCACCTCGTACACCGCCTTGTCGGTCTCGTGGGCGCGCAACAGCTCCGGTTCGCTGCGCGGGTCGACGCCCGCGGCCTCGGCGTACCCCTCGCAGTACGCGGCCCGGCAGCGAGCCGCCCACTCGGCGTTCCACGGCCGGTGCGAGCGGGCCGCGTAGTCGAAGGAGCGGAGCATGCCCGCGACGTCGCGCACCGGTGGCTGCGGGCGGCGGCGCTCGGCCAGCGGCCTGGCCGGTTCGCCCTCGAAGTCGATCAGCGACCAGAAACCGTCGGCCGCGCGCAGGGTCTGGCCGAGATGGAGGTCGCCGTGGATCCGCTGGGCCGCCCGGTCGACACCCCGGTCCCCGAGCGAGGCCAACGCCTCGAACGCCGCGCGCAGACCGGGCACGTACGGCACGAGCGCGGGCACCGCGACCGCCGCGGCCTCCAGCCTCCGCGTCATCCCGGCCGCCAGGTGCGCGGTCTGGGCGGGGCGCAGGGCGGGCGTGGGCAGCGCGGCGGCCAGCGCGGTGTGGACCTCTGCGGTCGCCCTGCCGAGGGCGTGTGCCTCGTCGGTGAAGTCGTGGCCCCGGGCGAGGGCGCGCAGGGCGAGCTGCCAGCCGTCCTGCGCACCGCGCAGGAACGGCTGGAGAACGCCGAGGGTGAGCGCTTCCGGTGCGGTGGTCTCGAACCAGGCGACGGGCGCGGGCACCCGGCCGCAGCCCTCGCGGGCGAGCGCCAGCGGCAGCTCCAGATCGGGGTTGGTGCCCGGGAACACCCGGCGGAAGATCTTGAGGATGTAGGTGTCGCCGTAGACGAGGGAGGTGTTGGACTGCTCGGTGTCCAGCACGCGCGGCGCGGGTCCCGAGGCGATGGGGGCGCCGCCCCGGTCGAAGCGCAGGGCGCCGAGGGTTCCGGGGGTGCGCAGTCGCTCCAGCAGGAGCGCGGAGAGACGGGGATCGTGCAGCCCCTCGTAGACCGTGCGGCCGGCGAGCGGTCCGTCCACCGGGCGGCCGATGAGCGCGGGCGCCAGCGGGGGTGGCAGCGCCGCCCGTACGCCGAGCAGCAGTTGGTAGCAGTCGGCGGGCCAACGTGCGGGCGCCGACGGCTGATGGGCCCGCACCAGAAGATGGAGCAGCCCGGCCCCGGATCCGGCGGCCACGGCAGGGGCGTCCATCGGCAGCATCTCGGTCACCGAGACCAGCGAGAAGCCCGTGATCGGCTGCCCCTTGCCCGCGAACCACCGCTGCCGGGGCAGCCATTCGTACAACAAGGGGACGAGGGACGGAAGCAGAGCTGTGCTGTCGGCCAGGGGGACCCGAGTGGATGCAGCCTCCGACATGGCAACGCGTCCTTTCCCCCGGCACATCACAGGATGTGAAGAGTGTCCCGGATTGCGGCATTGGCTGTCCGACTGTGGGGGACGTGTCGGGTCAGGATGGTCCGTACGGACTCGGCTTGCAGAGGGGGCCGGAGGGGCCCGAGTGCCGAAAGGGGCCGCAGGGGTCGCAGGGGCTCGGAAGGCCCCGGGGGTCCGGAAGCGTTCGAGGTGGAGCGGCGTTCGTGAGGGCGAGGGGGCAGGGGGCGAGGTGAGGCGAGGGATGTTCCCCCGTGCGGGGCGGCGGACACCGCCCCGCGTTCACTGGCGTCAAGTGACACATCGTCAGCTAGGTGGCACGTCCTTCCGCAGCCGGAACCAGTAGAACCCGTGCCCCGCCAGCGTCAGCAGGTAGGGCAGTGAGCCGATGGCCGGGAAGCGCACCCCGCCGATCAGTTCGACCGGATGACGTCCGTCGTACGAGCGGAGATCGAGCTCCGTGGGCTGCGCGAACCGCGAGAAGTTGTTCACGCACAGCACCAGGTCGTCCCCGTGTTCGCGGGTGAAGGCCAGCACGGCGGGATTGGAGGAGGGCAGTTCGTTGAACGAGCCGAGTCCGAAGGCGGGGTTCTGCTTGCGGATCTCGATCATCCGCCGTGTCCAGTGCAGCAGCGACGAGGGCGAGGCCATCGACGCCTCGACGTTGGTGACCTGGTAGCCGTAGACCGGGTCCATGATCGTGGGGAGGTAGAGCCGCCCGGGGTCGCTGGAGGAGAAGCCGGCGTTGCGGTCGGGAGTCCACTGCATCGGGGTGCGCACCGCGTCGCGGTCGCCCAGCCAGATGTTGTCGCCCATCCCGATCTCGTCCCCGTAGTACAGGATCGGGGAGCCGGGCAGGGACAGCAGCAGCGCGGTGAACAGCTCGATCTGGTTGCGGTCGTTGTCCAGCAGGGGCGCCAGGCGCCGCCGGATGCCGATGTTGGCGCGCATCCGCGGGTCCTTGGCGTACTCCGCGTACATGTAGTCGCGTTCTTCGTCCGTGACCATTTCGAGGGTGAGCTCGTCGTGGTTGCGCAGGAAGATGCCCCACTGGCAGTTGCTCGGGATCGCCGGGGTCTTCGCCAGGACTTCGGAGACCGGGTAGCGGCTCTCACGCCGGACCGCCATGAAGATCCTCGGCATCACCGGGAAGTGGAACGCCATGTGGCACTCGTCCCCGCCGCGCTGGTAGTCGCCGAAGTAGTCGACGACGTCCTCCGGCCACTGGTTGGCCTCGGCGAGCAGCACGGTGTCCGGGTAGTGCGTGTCGATCTCCGTGCGCACCCGCTTGAGGAAGTCGTGCGTCTCGGGCAGGTTCTCGCAGTTGGTTCCCTCGCGCTGGTAGAGGTACGGCACCGCGTCCAGCCGGAATCCGTCGATGCCGAGGTCCAGCCAGAACCGCAATGCGGCGAGGATCTCCTCCTGCACCGCAGGGTTCTCGTAGTTGAGGTCCGGCTGGTGGGAGAAGAACCGGTGCCAGTAGTACTGTTTGCGCACCGGGTCGAACGTCCAGTTGGACGTCTCCGTGTCGACGAAGATGATCCGGGCGTCCTGGAACTGCTTGTCGTCGTCGGCCCAGACGTAGTAGTCGCCGTACGGGCCCTCCGGGTCGGTGCGGGACTGCTGGAACCACTCGTGCTGATCGCTCGTGTGGTTCACGACGAAGTCGATGATCACGCGCATGCCGCGCTGGTGCGCGGCGTCGACGAACTCCACGAAGTCGGCCAGATCGCCGAACTCCGGCAGCACGGCGGTGTAGTCGGAGACGTCGTAACCTCCGTCGCGCAGCGGGGACTTGAAGAACGGTGGCAGCCAGAGGCAGTCGACGCCCAGCCACTGGAGATAGTCCAGCTTGGCGGTGATGCCCTTGAGGTCGCCGACGCCGTCGCCGTTGGAGTCCTGGAAGGAACGGACGAGTACCTCGTAGAAGACGGCGCGTTTGAACCAGTCGGGATCGCGGTCCTTGGCGGGGGTGTCCTCGAACGTGTCGGGGACGGGCTCATTGACGATCATGGTGTGGGTGACCCTCCGGTAGACGGGGACGGTCGCAGGACCACGAGGTGCGCGGGCGTGACGCCCGGCTCCAGGCGCACATAGAAGGTCCTGCCCCAGTGATAGGTGTCGCCGGTGAGCTCGTCGCGCACCGGCACGCTCTCGTGCCGGTCGAGGCCGAGTCGCGCCATGTCCAACGAGACCGTGGCCTCCTGGGTGTGGTGCGGGTCGAGGTTGACGACCACCAGCACGGTGTCCGGCCCGGAACGTTTGCTGTACGCGATCACCGCGTCGTTGTCGACGGAGTGGAAGTGCACATCGCGCAATTGCTGGAGAGCCGGGTGACACCGCCTGATGCGGTTGAGACGGGTGATGAGCGGGGCCAGCGAGCGTCCCTCGCGCGCCGCCGCCTCCCAGTCCCTGATCCGGATCTGGTACTTCTCCGAGTCGAGGTACTCCTCACTGCCCGGACGCACCGGGGTGTTCTCGCACAGCTCGTAGCCCGCGTACACGCCCCAGGAAGGCGCCAGCGTCGCGGCGAGCACGGCCCGCGCCTCGAAGGCCGGTCGTCCCCCGTCCTGGAGGTGGCCCGGCAGGATGTCCGGGGTGTTCACGAAGAAGTTGGGCCGCATGAACGAGGCGGTCTCGCCCGCCAGTTCCGTGACGTACTCGGTGATCTCCTTCTTGCTGTCACGCCAGGTGAAGTACGTGTAGGACTGCTGGAAGCCGATGGCGGCGAGCGTTCGCATCATCGCGGGCCGGGTGAATGCCTCGGCCAGGAAGATCACATCCGGATCGGTCCCGTTGATGTCCGCGATCACCTTCTCCCAGAAGACCACCGGCTTGGTGTGCGGATTGTCGACCCGGAAGATCCGCACTCCGTGGTCCATCCAGAAACGGAGAATGCGAACCGTTTCCGCCACCAGACCGTGCATGTCCTTGTCGAAGGCGATCGGATAGATGTCCTGGTACTTCTTCGGCGGGTTCTCGGCATGGGCGATCGAACCGTCCGCGCGATACCGGAACCAGTCCGGGTGCTCCTTGACCCAGGGGTGGTCGGGGGAGCACTGGAGCGCGAAATCCAGCGCGATCTCCATGCGCAGCTTGCGCGCGGTCGCGACGAAGTGGTCGAAGTCGTCGAGGGTGCCGAGTTCCGGGTGGACGGCGTCGTGACCGCCCTCGGCCGATCCGATCGCCCACGGCACGCCGACGTCGTGCGGGGCGGCGGAGAGCGAGTTGTTGGGGCCCTTGCGATGAGTTTTGCCGATGGGGTGGACGGGAGGAAGGTAGACCACGTCGAAGCCCATGGCGGCGACCGCGGGCAGCCGCTCCGCGGCGGTACGGAAGGTGCCGCTGACGATCCGGGGCGCGGGTGCGGCGGCCGTGGCCCCGGACGGACCGGAGGACGGCGCGGCGGACCCGGCGGACCCGGCAGGCCCGGACGGCCTGGACGACGCGGTCGGCCCGCTCGTTCCGGTCGGTCCGGTTGGTTCGGTGGGCTCGATCCTGGCGCCCTCGGACCGGGGGAACAGTTCGTACCAGGAGCCGAACAAAGCCCTTCGGCGCTCGACCAGCAGCGGGAGCGGAGCGGACTCGGTGATCAGTTCACGCAGCGGATGACGGTCGAGCGCGGCCCGTACCTCGGGGGTCAGCGCCGCGGCCAGCCGGGCGGCGGCCGGGCGCGACGCGTCGCGCAGCGCGTCGGCCGCGGCCAGCACGGCCTCGCGCCGGTCCCGCTTGGGCACGCCCGCGGCGGCGCGCTCGTGCAGCTCGGCGCCCTCCGCCAGTACGAGCGCGGTGTCGATCCCCGCCGGGATCTTGATGCCGGCCTCGTGACGCCAGGTGGTGACCGGGTCGCTCCATGCCTCGACCGCGTACGTCCAGAAGCCTTCGGCGTCCGGGGTGACGTGTGCGCCCCACCGGTCGGTGCCGGGGGCGAGTTCGCGCATCGGAGTCCAGGGGCCGGGGCACCCGTTCGGATCCAGCAGGACCGCATTGGCGGCGACGGCACCGTGGCCCTCCCCGAAGACGGTCGCGGTGACCTGGAAGGTCTCACCCACGACCGCCTTGGCTGGCCTTCTGCCGCAGTCGACGAGGGGGCGGACGTCGAGGACGGGAATGCGACCGATCATGGAATCCTCTGGGGACAGGGCTCGGACCGAGCAGGGCGCGCCGGTCTCGCGGAGGGGCCGGATATGCCCACCGCGACCGACGGGGGTCCGTCCTTTCTAGCCGCTCCCGGCCGCTCGGTCGGCGGCTGACGGTGTGTGGGCGTGGCCGCTTCTTTCGCATTCACTCAAATGGCACTCGAACGGCCGGGTGTGAAGTGCCGCGCGGGCGTGAAACGGTGCGGAGCGCCCCGCGTCGGGCGTGCATTGCGCCGGGAACGGTACGTCCCCTGTAAAGGTGGAGCACGTGAAGGCCATTCGTCGATTCACCGTGCGTCCCGTCCTCCCCGACCCCCTTCGACCGCTCAGCGACCTCGCCCACAACCTGCGCTGGTCCTGGCACACCGAGACCCGTGAACTCTTCCAGGCCGTCGACCCGGAGACCCGGCGGACGGCGGAGTGCGACCCCGTGCGGCTGCTCGGCGCCGCGTCCGCCGCACGGCTCGCCGGGCTGGCTGCGGACGAACAGTTCCTGCAGCGGCTGGCCGAGGTGTCCGCGGATCTGCGCAACTACCTGGACGGGCCCAGGTGGTACCAGGAACAACTCGGTCGGGGCGTGGAACTCCCGGCCGCCGTAGCCTACTTCTCGCCCGAGTTCGGCGTCACCGCCGCCCTGCCCCAGTACTCCGGGGGGCTCGGCATCCTCGCGGGCGACCACCTCAAGGCCGCCAGCGATCTGGGCGTCCCGCTCGTCGCCGTCGGCCTGCTCTACCGGCACGGCTACTTCCGCCAGAGCCTGTCGCGCGACGGCTGGCAGCAGGAGCACTACCCCGTGCTCGACCCGGACGAGCTGCCGCTCACCCAGCTCCGCGAGGCCGACGGCACCCCCAGCCGGGTCGTCCTCGCGCTGCCCGGCGGCCGCTCGCTGCACGCCCACATCTGGCAGGCCCAGGTGGGACGCGTGCCGCTGCTGATGCTGGACTCCGCGGTGGAGGAGAACGCGCCCGGCGAACGCGAGGTGACCGACCGGCTGTACGGCGGCAGCAGCGAGCACCGGCTGCTCCAGGAGATGCTGCTCGGCATCGGCGGGGTACGGGCGGTGCGGACGTACTGCCGCCTCACCGGCCACCCGGCACCCGAGGTGTTCCACACCAATGAGGGGCACGCCGGGTTCCTCGGCCTCGAACGCATCCGTGAACTCGCCGACACCGGGCTCGGTTTCGACGCGGCGGTGGAGTTCGTACGCGCCGGAACGGTCTTCACCACCCACACGCCCGTGCCGGCCGGCATCGACCGCTTCGACCGCGAACTCGTCGCCCGGCACTTCGGCGACGAGGGCGAACTCCCGGGTGTAAACGTCGAGAACATCCTGGACCTGGGCACGGAGACCTACCCCGGCGGTGAGCCGCGCGTCTTCAACATGGCGGTGATGGGGCTGCGTCTGGCCCAGCGGGCCAACGGCGTCTCCACCCTCCACGGGCGGGTCGGCCGCGAGATGTTCGCCGGGCTGTGGCCGGGCTTCGATGCCGAGGAGGTGCCCATCACCTCGGTGACCAACGGAGTCCACGCACCCACCTGGGTCGCCCCCGAGATCCTGCGGCTGTGCGGCCGCTACGGCGGGTCGCCCGGACGCTGGGACGGCGTCGCCGGACCCTGGGACGGCGCCACCGACATCCCCGACCGCGAACTCTGGTGCCTGCGCAGGGAGTTGCGCGCCCGACTGGTCACCGAGGTGCGCGAAAGGCTCCGCGTCTCCTGGCGCGACCGGGGCGCCGAGCCGGCCGAACTCGGCTGGATCGACGGCGTGCTCGACCCGGACGTGCTCACGATCGGCTTCGCCCGGCGCGTGCCCTCGTACAAGCGGCTGACCCTCATGCTGCGCGACCGCGACCGGCTGAGGGCACTGCTGACCCATCCCGAGCGCCCGGTGCAGATCGTCGTCGCGGGCAAGGCCCACCCCGCCGACGACGGCGGCAAGCGGCTGGTGCGGGAACTGGTGCGCTTCTCCGACGACCCCCGGGTCCGCCATCGCATCGTCTTCCTGCCCGACTACGGCATGGCCCTGGCGCAGAAGCTCTACCCGGGCTGCGACATCTGGCTCAACAATCCGCTGCGCCCCCTGGAGGCGTGCGGCACCAGCGGGATGAAGGCCGCGCTCAACGGCTGTCTCAACCTCTCGGTTCTCGACGGCTGGTGGGACGAGTGGTACGAGCCGGACTTCGGCTGGGCGATCCCCACAGCCGACGGACTGGCCGTGGACGAGGACCGCCGCGACGATCTGGAGGCGGGCGCCCTCTACGAGCTGATCGAGGACCGCATCGCGCCGCGTTTCTACGACCGGGACGACGAGGGGCTCCCGGGGCGTTGGATCGAGATGGTCCGGCGTACGTTGCGCGACCTCGGCCCCAAGGTCCTCGCCGGGCGCATGGTGGCGGAGTACGTGGAGCGGCTGTACGCGCCCGCGGCGCTCGCGCAACGGGCGATGGACCGGGGCGCGGCACGCCGCCTCGCCGGCTGGAAGGCCACGGTCCGCACCGCCTGGCCGGGAGTCGCCGTCGACCACGTGGCGGCCGAGGCGCCCGACGCGGGGGAGGGTTCGGCCGAACTGGGCTCGACGCTGATGCTGCGGGCCAGGGTCGCCCTCGGGGAACTGGACCCGGACGACGTCGAGGTGCAGGCGGTCGCCGGCCGGGTGGACGCCGCCGACGGGATCTCGGACGCCCAGGTCCTCCCGCTGAAGCCCGCGGGCGGCCAGGACCTGGACGGCCGGTGGCTCTACGAAGGGCCGCTGGTGCTCGACCGCACCGGTCCGTACGGCTACACGGTGCGGGTCCTGCCCGCGCATCCGAGACTCGCGACCGGCGCCGAACTCGGCCTGGTCGCGCTGCCCGCCAAGACCACGGCGGACGGCGGCGCGGGCCTGCTCATGCGCTGAGCCCGTACACGCAAGACCGCCCGGGAGGAGCGGGTGCTCCTCCCGGGCGGGGGTTTCCGGGCCGGGGTCCGGAGAGGGGTTCAGGACGCGTTGCCTGGCTTCAGACGCTCACCCGTCGTCTCAGAAGGTCAGCTTGAAGCCGTTGATGGTGCCCTTGTCGCCCGAGTACATGTCCTGGACCTTCAGCTTCCAGGTGCCGTTGGCGACCTCGGACGAGGCGTCGACCGTGTAGGTCTCCACCACGTCGTCCGCCGAGTCGCCGAGCTGGGCGTTCTTCAGCCGGTAGGTCGAGCCGTCCGGGGCGACGAGGTCGATGGCCAGATCGCCGCGGTAGGTGTGGGTGATGTCCACGCCGACCTTGAGGGTGCTGGGGGCGTTGCCCGTGACACCGGTGACGTTCACCGAGGTGGTGACGGCGGATCCGCGGTCCGGGATCGCGACCTTGGCGGTGTTCTCGAAGACCTTGCCGCCGGGGTTGGGCTCGCCGCCACCGGGACGCGAGCCGACGTTGATGCCGGCCCAGGCGTCGGCGACGGACTTGTACTCGGCGCTGGTCGTGCCGTACAGCTCACCGGCCACGGCGAGGGTGCCGGTGCGGGCCGCCGCGTAGTTCGTGGTGGAGGTGAACTTGGTGGTGAGGGCCTTGAACCAGATCAGCGCGGCCTTGTCGCGGCCGATGCCGGTGACCGGCAGACCGTCGGAGGTCGGGGAGTCGTACGAGACGCCGTCGATGACCTTGGCGCCGCTGCCCTCGGAGAGCAGGTAGAAGAAGTGGTTCGCCGGGCCCGAGGAGTAGTGGACGTCGATGTTGCCGATGCCCGAGTACCACGAGTCCTTGGACGCGCCGTCCTTGCTCGGCTTGTCCTGGTAGCGCAGCGGAGTGCCGTCGCCATTGATGTCGATCTTCTCGCCGATGAGGTAGTCGCCCTTGTCGGACGAGTTGTTGGCGTAGAACTCGACCGCGCTGGCGAAGATGTCGCTGGTCGCCTCGTTGAGGCCACCGGACTCACCGCTGTAGACCAGGTTGGCGGTGGCGGCGGTGACACCGTGCGTCATTTCGTGCGCGGCCACGTCGAGCGAGGTCAGCGGCTTGTTGTTGCCCTCGCCGTCGCCGTACGTCATGCAGAAGCAACTGTCCTGCCAGAAGGCGTTGACGTAGGCGTTGCCGTAGTGGACCCGGGAGTACGCGCCGACGCCGTCACCGCGGATGCCGCTGCGGCCCTGCACGTTCTTGTAGTAGTCCCAGGTCTCGGCCGCGCCGTAGTGGGCGTCCGCGGCCGCGGTCTCGGCGTTCGACGGGCTGCCGTTGCCCCACACGTCGGTGGAGTTGGTGAACAACGTCCCGGTGCCGGAGGTGCCGCGGTTCAGGTTGTAGGTCTTGTGGTTGCCGCGGCCCGTGTCCGTCAGGGTGTACGACGGTGCGGTGCCGAGGGTGACCTGGCCGCTGTACTGGGTGTTGCCGGTTCCGTTCACGACCCCCTGCCACTCGTACAGCTTCGCCCCGGTGGCCGCGTCCGTGATGACGTGCAGCTCGTTCGGGGTGCCGTCGTGCTGGAGGCCGCCGACGACGGTCTCGTAGGCGAGCTGCGGCTTGCCCTGCGCCATCCAGACCACCTTGCGGGGCGCCCGGTCGGCCTCGGTCTTCTTGGAGCCGTCGGCCTTGGCGAGCCCGAGCGCCTGCTTCTCGGCGACGGCGGGCGCGACATCGGCCTTCGTGTCCACGGCCTTCAACTGGCTGCTGGTGACCTTGGACGCCTTGGTGACGCTCTTGGTCACACCGGCCTTGGACTGCTTGACGACCAGGTCACCGCCGAGCACCGGGAGACCGGCGAACGTGCGCTCGTAACGCGTGTGAGTGGTGCCGTCGTTGTCCTGGACGACGTCCCTGACGACGAGCTTCTCCTGGGAGCCGAGTCCGAGCTCCTTGGCCGTGGCCGCCTTCGTCGCGTCGGCCGCGCGGATCAGCTCGACACGCTGGGACGGGGTGAGCTGCTTGGCCAGTGCACCGAACTTGGCGCCGGCGGTCGCCGCCTCCGCGGTGGTGTTGCCGGGCGTGGCGGTGGCCGTTCCGGCCTGGACGCCGACGGCGAGAAGTGCCGCTGCCGCTATCAGAGCACCGGTCGCGGTGGCGCGACGGCTGGGCGTGGATCTCACGCGAACTCCTTCTGCAAGGGGGGTACCGGCCGGTGAGTGTCTGCCGGCCGGTGAATGAGAAGTGCGCAGAACGGGGTGAAGAGTGTCAGCCCGAGGGTGCCCCTGTCAGGGGCGCGTCAAAAACTTGGCCGGATCTCGTTCGTTGCCGGAAAGACCGTGTTCGTTAAGCGGACGTTTCGCCGATCAATACCCGGGTGTCGCAGTGGGGCCCGCATCGGCTGAATCCGTAGCGCGGGACGCCGACGGCTCTGTGGCACCCGTATGCGAACAGTCGTTCCGGCAGCAGGTGTTCGGCTGGCCGAGACGGAATGGGATGTGACTGAAACCGTTCGCCGGGCCCGGGCAGGCGGCGCGGCCCCGGGCCCGTACACCGACCGGAGCCGCGCGGCGGCGACTTCAAGCCCCGGCGGTCGGGGGTGGGGCGTGTACGGAGGCGAAACGCGACGCCCCGCCCCCGGTCTGCGTCGGGGCGGAGCGTCGCGTGCGTGTTGTGGAGTTCTCAGTCCCGGGTGGCGTAGGAGAGGAAGCTCTGCCAGGCCCCTGGAGCCAGGGCGAGTTGGGGGCTGCGGTCCAGCTTGGAGTCCCGTACGTGGACGGCCGTGGTCGGTTCCTGGAGGCGGCCGGACAGCGCCACCTCGACGCAGTCGTCGCCCTCGGAGCCGCTGTAGCTGCTCTTGAACCAGGTCAGTTCGGACGTGCTCATAGCGCTCCTCGCATTCGCTTCAACAGGCTGAGGGAATCCTCAGGGGTCAGGGCCTGTGAGCGCAGTGAAGCATAACGCCGGTGGAGGACGCTGATCTCCTTCGTGTCAGTGATGAAGCGTCCGTTCTTCTGCCCCTCCGAGTACCCGAACCACCGGTGTTCCGGCGTCTCCGCCAGTCGCATCGGCCCGTCCAGCCCCGCGTGCATCGGCCGCCGCAGCGGCATCAGTTGGAACTCGATGTTCCAGTGCCGTTCGATCACGTCCAGCAGGTGATCGAACTGCTCACGCGTCACGTCCTCCCCGCCCGTGTGCCGTTCCAGCACCGCCTGTTCCACGATGAAGCTGAACGTCGTCGGCGGCTTCCGGCGCGTGGACAGCAGCCCTTGGCGGTCCCGTCGTGCCGCGACGCGCGCGTTCAGTTCCTCCTCGTCCGGCCGTGGCGGCACGCTGAGCGACACCACCCGCGTGTACGCCTCCGTCTGCAACAGGCCCGGCACCACACGGCACTCGTACGTGTACAGGCTCACCGCGTCCGCCTCGACACCCGCCCACTGACGGAACCAATTCGCGAGGCCCGGCCGCCGCGACAGATGCCGTGCCGCTCCCCGCAGCGCCCCGAACGCGTCCAGTACCTCCTCCGCCCGCTCCACGAATTCGAGCGACGGAAACCGGCGGCCCTGCTCGATGGAGGCGACCGTGGGAACCGAGTACCGGACCTGCGGGGCGAACTCCTCCTGTGTCAGCCGCGCCCGCCTGCGGAACGCCTTGACGACCGCGCCGAACGCCTTGAGGCTGTCCGATGCCTCCGGCTCGCCACCGCAGGCGAGTTGGCCGTTCGCGAATCCACTGTCCGCGGCCGGGATGCCTGCCGTCGTACTGCCCGCGGCCGTACTGCCTGCCGCAGCGCCGCCTGTCCCCGTACGGCCCGGTTCCGCGATGCCTGCGGTCGCGCTGCCCGGTTCCGCGATGCGCGCCTCTGCACTGCTTGCCTCCGCACCGTCCGTCACGACTGGTACCTGCCTTCCCTTGGCCCGTAACTCCGTTCGAGCAAGGGGGACTTCGCGTCGTCCCGGCGCTCGTACCTGGCGTCGACATCGTTACGGACAGTCAGTGAGCGAGTCCACTCCGTGTACCCGTACGCTGACGCGGCGTACGAGTCGGCGATCTGGTGGCCGTGCGCACGGCCTTTCGTATCGTCGTTCGGCAGGGCGTGTCTGGCTCGGGGTGCGTCGGGCTTCGCGGCGGTGGCGCGCCGCCGCGGCGGAAGGTCGCTTCCGCTTCGCCCGCATATGCTCCGACCAGTCAGGAATGGCCGGAGGCGGTCGAGACGTTACGGGCGTTGCTGACGGAGCGCCAGATCTGCTCGGGCAGGGTCCGTTCGGCCTCCGTCAGATCCACGTCACCCACGGTGAGCCAGCGGCGGACGACGGCGACGACCGGGCCGAGGACGAGGGCCTCGATCACGGGGGCGGGGAGCTCGGCGAGTTCGCCGGATTTCGTGTGGGTGTGGATCCAGACGGCGATCGGTGTCAGCCGGGCCTCCTGGGACTCACGGATCTGCCCGGTGCGGGTCATCAGCTCGTGGTCCGTGGTGACGGAGTGTATGAGACGGGCCGCTTCCGGATGGGCCTGTGCGAAGTCGAGGTAGGCCCGGACGACGGCCAGGACGCCGGAGCGGGCGTCGGTCGCCTGCTCCAGTGCTCTGGTCAGCGCGTCCAGGAGTCGGCCCACCGACCGCAGCGCGAGTGTGGCGACCACCCCGTGCAGGTTGCCGAAGTGGTGGTAGACGCTGCCGGAACTGACCCCGCTGGCTTTGGTGATCGCGCCGACGGTGAGACCGGCTTCGCCCTCGGAGGCGTAAATCCGCAGCGCTGCCTCCAGTACCTGCTCGACCGTGGCCTCCCCGCGTTGCTGCTTCGGTCTCATCGAACGGACGTCCTCGGTCTCGTGGGACGGATGCCCTGGGGCTCTCGACACGGACAGCGTAGAACACTCCTTCTAGATTTTTTTCTAGAAAGGCTTCCGGTTATGGGAGTTGGGCCTTCACACTGGGTCGTGAGCGCGCCGGACTCCGCCAACTTGCTTGACTCGAAAGGGCGTTGAGTCCGTGGTGCGCGGAACGGGGGGTGAGTCGGCCCGGGGCGGGACACGTTCCCGCCGGGCCGGCGCTCCGGACCGCGGCGCCACGGCTCCGCCGAAGCGGTGGCGCGACGTCGACACGGATGAGGGGAAGTCATGACCGAGCTGAGTCCCGCCGACGGGCAGTGGGGCGCCCCGGGACAGCCGCCATCGGGTGCCCCGTTCGTACCGCCACCGCCCGATCACCCACCGGCGCCGGTGCGCCGCCCGTGGAGAGAGCGCTTCCGGGCGCTGTCCGGACGGGGGCGCGTGCTGCTCCTCGCCGGGGTCGGGACTCTGGTCCTGGCGCTGGTGGGCGGACTGCTGACCTGGGTGGACTCCTCCGAATCCGCCCCGGCCGCGGCGAGACATGACCTGCGGCCCTTCGAGGAGGCGGTCGACGACCTGGGCGGCGCCGACGGGCTGCGCTACCGGGACACGGCGATCGCCGGCATCACGGAGCGGGACATCACCGTCACGGCCTCCGGGAGCCAGTTCGGCAGCACGAGCTCCGGCATCAAGCGGCACGACCGCGACGTCTTGAGGATCGGCCGGAAGGACTTCACCCGCTGGAAGGTGGATCCGGTCCCCGACATAGATTCCTCATCGGGCGCGAAGACGCCGGGTACGGAGGCGCCCGGTGAATGGACGGTCGGGTTCTACGGCAACTCCGACATCCTCGACGAGATACTCGACCGGCGGCCTTCCCCGTCGAAGCTCGCGGCTCAACTGTCGCATGCGCTCCAGGTCCTGGCCGACGGCCCGCGGTCGGACGCCTCGACGCCGAGGCGGACGACCACGGTGAACGGGACACCCGCCCTCGGGGTCGACACCTCCGCCGGCCGTCTCCTCGTCACCCGGAACAAGCCGCACCGGGTCCTGCGGCTGGAGCCCTACGACCTGTCCGAGATGGCCGACAAGTGGCAGAACGGGGAGCGGCCCACCGAGATCCCCCGGGTGACCACCGGGCCACTGGCGAACGGCGGCTCCGAGGGGCTGGACCTGACCCCGATCGTCGGTGACGGCATCAAGGCGATGTACGACACCCTGCTCGCATACGCCGAGCAGCTCAAGGACGCGAGCGACCAGGGCATCAACTTCACGCTCGACGGCTCCGGGGACCTGAACTGCGGTTCAAAGGGATGCACCGCGCACCAGAAGTTCACCGGAAAGGTCACGAGCGGGGCGAGGACCCGTGTCACCGACGGCAAGGTCATGGCCGTCATGAGCGCGACCTTCACCATCGGCGGACAGTCCGCGGGACGGTGCACCAGCAGCCGCGGCACGTTCCCGCTCAATGGCAACGCCGTCTCGGGCACCCTCACCTGCACCAACCCCGGCGCAGGCCCCGTCTACACGTCGGTCGCCGCCAAGTACAGGGCCGACGCCCTGGCCGAGTCCCGTGCCAGCGGCGGCCGAACGGTCCGCTACAGCATCCCGCTGCGTGCCAGCACCCTGATCGACGCCCGCGCCCTCGCCACCGTCGAGGTCAAACAGCTCGTCGACCGCGTCCGACGCGAACGGGACGGCGGGAACTGCGTCAAGCTCCACAGCTTCCCGCCCGGCACCCGGGTCCTCCTCGCGGACGGCACTCACCGGGCCATCGAGACGATCCGCGTCGGCGACCGGGTGACCGCCACCGATCCCGAGACCGGAACCACCGCCGCACGACCGGTCACCGACACCATCACCACCGACGACGACAAGGACTTCACACGCCTCACCGTCGTCACCGACCGGGGCCGCGCCACCCTCACCGCCACCGACAACCACCCGTTCTGGCTGACCGACGCCGGGCGCTGGGCCGACGCCGGGGACATCCGGCCCGGCGACGAACTGCGCAGCCCGACGGGCGCGTCCCTCCGGGTCGTGGGGGTGGCCGACGAGAAGGGTCGTCAGCGCACGTACGACCTCACCGTCAGTGGCCTCCACACGTACTACGTGCTGGCGGGGACCGCTCCTGTACTCGTGCACAACAGCGGGCCCGGATGCGGAACGAACTGGATGTCGCCCGACAAGCTTCCGCATCACTACATGCGGACGAGCGACCAGGGCATCAGGCATGCCGAGGACTTCGGCGTGAAGGGCCCGTACAACAAGGCCAACGGGCAGGCATTCATCCAAGCCATCGCGCAATTCGTGAAGAACCCGGGAACGCGGCGCATCAAGGGCACGTACAGGGGGCGGGACGCCGTCCACTACGTGGACGACACCGGACTGCACGCCTCGTTCGCCGCGAACGGTCCGAATGTCGGAGAGTACCTCGGAGGATGGCGGTCCTCGGGCGATCAGCTCACCTACCTGCTGCGGGACGGGAAGCTGTAGTACTGGGTCGCCGACGCGAGGGCAACGAAGCGAAGAAGGATCTGCGTGAACATCGAATTGACGGACGATCAGGCACTCGTCCTGTCCGACTGGATGAGCCGTGTCATGCACCGGGAGGATTTCTCGGCGCTCGTCGACGACCGGGCGGTCTGGGCGGCTCTGTTCAGGATCAGCGGGGCGCTGGAGACGCAATTGCCATCGGTCTTCGATTCCTCGTACTCCGAACAACTGGATGCGGCCCGTCAGCGGCTCATCGGCGAGCTTGGGGGTTTCGGCGAGCGCTGACCCGCGGCGCACACACCGTCACGGCGCCGCGCTCGGCTCAGGTCCTCACCGCCGGTCGGCCGGACCTGAGCGGCCGGCCGGCCCGGGCCGGGGGCGCTGGGCCTATGCCAGGCTCTCCCGCCACGCGCGGTGCAGGCCCGCGAACCTGCCCGCTCCGCCGATGAGTTCGGACGGGGCGCCGTCCTCGACGATGCGGCCGTGTTCCATCACCAGGACCCGGTCCGCGATCTCCACGGTCGACAGGCGATGGGCGATCACCACCGCCGTGCGGCCGTGCAGGACCGTGTCCATGGCCCGCTGCACCGCCCGTTCACCGGGGATGTCCAGCGAGCTCGTCGCCTCGTCCAGGATCAGCACCGACGGGTCGGCGAGCAAGGCGCGTGCGAAGGCCACCAGTTGGCGCTGGCCGGCCGAGATCCTGCCGCCCCGTTTACGCACGTCCGTGTCGTAGCCCTCCGGCAGGCCGGCGATGAACTCGTGCGCGCCGATCGTCCGGGCCGCCTGCTCGATCTCCTCGCGAGTCGCCTCCGGCCTGCCGATCGCGATGTTCTCGGCGACCGTCCCGGAGAACAGGAACGCCTCCTGCGTCACCATCACCACGCCCCGCCGCAACTCGGGCACGGCGAGATCCCGCAGGTCCGTGCAGTCGAGCAGCACCCGGCCCCCCGACGGGTCGTAGAAGCGGGCCAGCAGCTTGGCCAGCGTCGACTTGCCCGCGCCCGTCGAACCGACCACGGCGACGGTCTGACCGGCCGGGATCGTCAGATCGAAGCGGGGCAGCACCTCGCCGCCCGTGCGATAGGCGAAACGCACCGAGTCGAAGACGACCTCACGGCCCCGGTGCCCGCTCCTGAGCGCGGGCAGTTCCTTCGGGTCCGCAGGCTCGGGAACGGACGGGGTCTGGGCCAGCAGACCCGCGATCTTCCCCAGCGAGGCCGCCGCCGATTGATAGGAGTTGAGGAACATGCCCAGCCGGTCGATCGGGTCGTACAGCCGGCGCAGGTACAGCACGGCCGCGGCCAGCACCCCGAGCGCCAGGGTGCCCGACGCCACCCGGTAGGCGCCCCACAGCACGATGCCCGCGACCGCCGTGTTGGCGACCAGCCGGGAGCTGACGACATAGCGGGCCATCTCCAGCGTGGCGCTGCCGTTCGCCCACCGGTGCGCGTGGTTGAGCTTCTCGAAGTGCGCGTCGTTGACGCGCTCCCGGCGGAACGCCTGGACGGGGCGGATGCCGTTCATCGACTCGGCGAACTTCACGATGACCGCGGCGATCGCCGTCGACCGCGCCGCATACAGGACCCCGGCCCGCCGCTGGTAGAGGCGGACCAGCAGATACAGGGGGACGAGGGAGAGCATGGCCGTCGCGCCGAGGCCGAAGTCCAGCCAGAGCAGCAACAGCGAGATGGAGACGAACGACAGGATCACGGTGATGAGTTCCTGGAGACCCTCGCTGAGCAACTCCCGCAGCGCCTCGACGTCCGTGGTGGAGCGCGAGATCAGCCGGCCCGAGGTGTAGCGCTCGTGGAAGTCCACACTCAGCGCCTGCGCGTGACGGAAGATCCGCCCGCGCAGATCGAGCAGCACGTCCTGGTTGATCCGCGCGGAGACCACGATGAAGGCGTACTGCATGCCGCCCGCGACCGCTGAGCACAGCGCGTACCCGACGGCCACCGCGATCAGCGGCCCGTGGTCCGCGTCGCGGAGCGCGGGCACACCGCTGTCGATGGCGTACGCGACGAGCAGCGGGCCCGCCTGCACCGCCCCCTGCTGGACCAGCAACACCAGCGCGGCCACCAGCACCCGGACCCGGTGCGGCCGAAGCAGCGAGAACAGCAGCGCGCGGGTGGCGCCCGGGGGAGTGGGCAGGTCGTCCCGGTCGACACGGTCTCCCGCACCGCTGCCGCTTCCGACGTCGGTGCCGGTGCTGTCGGACGGGGCCCTGCCGTCCTCGGAACGGTCCCGGGCAGCGGATTTCTTCCGTGCGTCGGGATGCCCGCCGGGGCCGGTCGTCGTCGTACTGGTCATCGGGTGCGGCCCTTCTCGGCGGGGACGTCCGGCACGAAGCGGCCGTCGGTGGACGGGTCGGGGAAGGCGCCCTGCTCCGCGCCGTCGCCCGACATCAGCCGGGCGTACTCCGCGCTGCTGTGCAGCAGTTCCTGGTGGGTACCGACCGCGACGATCCGGCCCCCGGAGAGCAGCGCCACCCGGTCCGCGAGCATCACCGTGGACGGCCGGTGGGCGACCACGATCGCCGTCGTCTCCTCCAGGACCTGGCGCAGCGCGGCCTCCACCAGCGCCTCCGTGTGCACGTCCAGGGCGGAGAGCGGGTCGTCGAGCACCAGGAAGCGGGGGCGGCCGACCACGGCGCGGGCCAGCGCGAGGCGCTGGCGCTGCCCGCCGGAGAGGCTGAGCCCTTGTTCGCCGACCTGGGTGTCGATGCCGTCCGGCAGGTCGTGCACGAAGTCGGCCTGCGCGATCGCGAGCGCCCGGCGCAGCTCGTCCTCCCCGGAGCCCTCGGCGCCCATCAAGACGTTCTCGCCGACGGTCGCGGAGAACAACGTCGGCTCCTCGAAGGCCACCGACACCAGCCCGCGCAGCTCCTGCCGGGACATGGCGGCGATGTCCCGGCCGTCGAGCGTGATCCGTCCGGCGGTGGCCTCGTACAGGCGGGGCACGAGGGCGGTGAGCGTCGTCTTCCCGGAGCCCGTGCCCCCGACCAGGGCCATCGTCTCGCCGGGACGGATGCCGAGATCGATCCGGGACAGCACGGGCGCGGATCCGGGATCCGCGTCGGGATAGCGGAACTCCACCCCCTCGAACACCATTCCGCCCCGCCCGTCTGCCGGAGCCGCGTCGGCTGCTCCGTGCGTACCGGCTGCTCCGTTCGTGCTGGCCGTACTGCCCGTGCCGGCCGTACTGCCCGTGCCGGCCGTACGTGCCGTACTGGCCGCGCTGAGCCCTTCGACCGCACCGGCTGCTCCCCTCCCCCCAGCCGTACTGGCCGCCACGACCGTACCGGCCGCACCAGCCCCTCCGGTCGGCCCGGCCGGTTCGTCGCTCTCCTCCGCCACGTCCATCACCTCGAAGTACCGCTCCGTCGCCGTCGCCGACTCCTGGCTCATCGCGAGCAGGAAGCCGATCGACTCGATGGGCCACCGCAGCGCGAGGGCTGTGGAGAGGAAGGCGACGAGGGTGCCCGCCGAGAGTCCGCCGTCGGCGACCTGGACCGTGCCGAGGACCAGGGCCGCCCCGATGGCCAGCTCGGGAACCGTCGTGATGACGGCCCAGAGGGCCGCGAGCAGCCGCGCCTTGCCCAGTTCCGTGCCCCGCAGCCGCTCGGAGAGCGCGCGGAACGCGCGGGCCTGGCTGCGGTGCCGGCCGAAGCCCTTGATGATGCGGATGCCCAGGACGCTCTCCTCGACCACCGTGGTGAGATCGCCGACCTGGTCCTGGGCCCTGCGCGCCACGGTCGAGTACTTCGTCTCGAAGAGCGCGCAGACGACGATCAAAGGCACCACGGGAGCGAGCAGCACCAGCCCCAGCGTCCACCGCTGCATGAGCAGAATGATGAAACCCACCAGGATCGTCGCGCCGTTGACCAGCAGGAAGGTCAGCGGGAAGACCAGGAACATGCGCAGCAGCATCAGGTCCGTGGTCGCGCGCGAGAGCAACTGGCCCGACGACCAGCGGTCGTGGAACGCTACCGGCAGCCGTTGGAGATGCCGGTACAGATCGGCCCGCATCGCCGCCTCGACCCCGGCCATCGGCCGGGCCACCAGCCAGCGCCGCAGCCCGAAGAGCCCCGCCTCGGCGACGCCCAGCAACAGCAGGTACAGCGCACCGAGCCAGACTCCGCCCGGGTCCCGTTCCGCCACCGGGCCGTCGACCATCCACTTCAGCACGAGGGGGATCACCAGGCCCATGCACGATGCCACGACGGCCACCAGAGCGGCACTGAACAGGCGCTTGCGCACCGGCTTCACATAGGGCCACAGCCGCAGCAGGGAGCGCACCGTGGACCGTTCCTCGGAGTCTGCATGTTTTTGGGGCATCACGCACGAGCCTACGGTTCGCCGCTGTCCTCGCTCATGCTTTTTCAGGCCGCCCGGCGGTGACGCTCCGTCAGGTAATCGCGTACCTGTCAGACGGCCATGTGCCCTTCGGCAGGCCACGTGCCCGTCGGCCGGTCCGCACGGCCCCCGAATCGCCCGGACCCGCCCGCGCCCGGACCCGCCCCCGCCCGGACTCCCGGCCCAGGGTCGTACGTCCCGGTCAACCGATCGGACGATGCGCCTTCGAGCGCGATGGACGATGGTGGGGCGCCCCGCCCGCGACGATCCTCGGGGCATGGCAATCATCGAAGTCAGCGGCCTGCGCAAGGCTTACGGGGGGCGACCTGCCGTGGACGGGGTGAGCTTCACCGTCGAGGCGGGGGAGATCTTCGGCATCCTCGGCCCCAACGGCGCGGGCAAGACCACCATCGTCGAATGCGTCGAGGGGCTGCGGGTCCCCGACGCCGGTACGGTCCGCGTCGCCGGTCTCGACCCCGTGGCCGACCACGACCGGGTGACCCGGCTGCTCGGCGCCCAGCTCCAGGAGAGCGAGCTCCAGCCGAAGATCACCGTCGCCGAGGCGCTGGAGCTGTACAGCGCCCTGTACCCGGACCCGGTCGACTGGCGCGCGCCGGCCGAACGGCTCGGCCTGCACACCTCGTACGGTATCCGGTACGCCAAGCTGTCCGGCGGCCAGAAGCAGCGGTTGTCGATCGCGCTCGCCCTGCTCGGCAATCCCGAAGTCGTGGTCCTCGACGAGCTGACCACCGGCCTGGACCCGCGGGCCCGCCGGGACACCTGGAGGCTCATCGAGGACGTGCGCGAGAGCGGCGTGACGGTCCTCCTGGTCACCCACTTCATGGAGGAGGCCCGGCGGCTCTGCGACCGCGTCGCCGTCATCGACAAGGGCCGGGTGGTCGCCCTCGACACCCCGTCCGGGCTGATCCGCAGGGCCGACGGCGGCACGGTCATCGCCTTCACCCCGTCCCGGCCCCTGGACGACAGCGAACTCGACGCGCTGCCCGGAGCGGCCGGCACCGAGCGCAAGGACGGACGGATCGTGATCCACGGCACCGACGAGACCGTCAACGCGGTGATCTCGCTGCTCGCCCGCAACCGCGTCACCGCACACCAGCTCCGTATCTCCGAGGCGACCCTGGACGACGCCTACCTCGACCTGACCGAACAGGCGGCCTGAGATGACCACGACGTACCCCGCCGCCGACCCCGCGGCGCCCACCCGGGCAGCGAAGCCCCGCCCGCCGTGGGCGGCCGTCCTGCGGACCGAGACACGGCTGTTCCTCCGCGAACCCGGCAGCCTGTTCTGGATCCTCGTCTTCCCGGCCGCACTGATGACGATCCTCGGCCTGATCCCGTCCTTCCGTGAACCCGACGACGAGCTCGGCGGCCGTCGCGTCATCGACCTCTACGTACCCGTGGCGGTGCTGCTCGCGATGGTCATGGCCGGGCAGACCATGCCGACGGTCCTCACCGGCTACCGCGAACGCGGAATCCTGCGCCGCTTGTCGACCACACCCGTACGGCCGTCCGTCCTGCTCATCGCGCAGCTCGCGCTGCACGGGGCCGCCGCTCTCGTCTCCGGGGCCCTGGTCCTGACCATCGGCCGCGCGGCCTTCGACGTACGACTGCCGAAGCAGCCGCTCGGCTACACCCTGGCCCTGCTCCTGGCGGTCGCGGGCGTGCTGGCCATCGGCGCGCTGGTCTGCGCGGTCTCCCGCACCGCCAAGGCTTCCGCCGCCGTCGGATCGACCGTCTCCCTGGTCATGATGTTCACCGCCGGGGTGTGGATCCCGGTGCAGTCCATGCCCGGCACCCTGCGCCACATCGTCCAGGTCACCCCGCTCGGCGCGGCCTCCCAGGCCCTGGACCAGGCGGCATCCGGCGGCTGGCCCGGCTGGGTCCATCTGGGCGCGGTCGCCCTGTGGACGGCGCTCGCGACGCTGTTGGCGATCCGTCTGTTCCGCTGGGAGTGACCGCTCCGGGGGCCAGGTGATCCGCGGGAACGCCCGGCTCATGGATCCGCGCCGAACACCTCGCTCACGGACCTCGCCCCCGCGAGAGACGCTTCTCGGACACACTTCGCCCATGGACACGGGGGACACGACGAGAATGAGCAAGGCCGGACCGACGACGGCGGCCCAGTGGTGGGAACGGTTCTTCCGGTACGGGCCGTACGGCCTGCTCGCGCTGAGCACCGCGGCCTCGGCGGTGACCGCCGAGGCCATCATGTCCGAAGCGGACGTCCACGTCGCCGCGGCGCTTCTCCCGCCGACGCTCGCCCTCCAGCTCTGGTGGAGCCGGGTCGGGCCCGCGACAGAGCCGGGGGCGAGCGGGGCGGGGTTCTACTTCGGCGCCCGCACGGCGCTCGCCTTCGCACTGACCTGGTGCAACCCGTTCTTCTCCATCTTCGCCGTGATCGGCTACTTCGACGCCGCCCGGCTGCTTGCGGAGCGGGCCGTCCGTCCCGGGCTGCTGGCCACCGCCGTCATCCTGGCCGGCTCGCAGTGCGGCGGCCTCCCGCCGGCCGGCCCGATGAGCTGGGTCGCCTTCGGCATCCTCTTCGCCCTGCACGCGACGCTCACCATGGTCTTCGCCCAGATCGGCGACCGGGAGGCCGAGCACGTACGGGCCCAGGCCGACACCATCAGCGCGTTGGAGTCCGCCAACGCCCGCCTCGAACAGGCCCTGGCCGAGAACGCGGGCCTGCACGCCCAACTCCTCGTCCAGGCCCGGGAGGCGGGCGTCGCCGACGAGCGGCGGCGGCTCGCCGCCGAGATCCACGACACCCTCGCCCAGGGCCTGGCGGGCATCATCGCCCAGCTCCAGGTGGTGGCGTCGGTCTCCGACTCCGATCCGGAACTGGCCCGCCGTCACCTCGACCGGGCGACCGCCCTCGCCCGGCACAGCTTGGGCGAGGCGCGTCGCTCGGTCCACGATCTGGTCCCGGCCGCGCTCGTCCACGACGACCTGCCCGGCGCACTGCGCAAGAC
The DNA here is from genome assembly GCF_043204165.1 of Streptomyces sp. NPDC047982. Classification (NCBI taxonomy): domain Bacteria; kingdom Bacillati; phylum Actinomycetota; class Actinomycetes; order Kitasatosporales; family Streptomycetaceae; genus Streptomyces; species Streptomyces sp. NPDC047982. The sequence continues at coordinate 182,665 of NZ_JBIDBS010000009.1, forward strand.
GGTCGACGGCTGGACCGAACGGCACGGCATCCGGGCCGAGTTCACCGTCACCGGCACCGTCCAACCGGTCCACGACGAGATCGCCGCCACCCTGCTCCGGATCGCCGAGGAGGCCCTCGCCAACGCCGGACGCCACGCGGCGGCCTCACGGGTCGGTCTGACCCTGTCGTTCATGGACGACGAACTCGGCCTGGACGTACGGGACGACGGCCGGGGCTTCGACCCGGGCGCTCTGCCGCCGCGCAGCGGCACGGGCGGCTTCGGGCTCGGTGGCATGCGGGCCCGCGCCGAACGCGTCGCGGGGACCGTCGAGCTGGAGACGGAGCCGGGCCGGGGCACCGCCGTCCGTGCCCTGGTGCCGCTGGTCCGGGACGGCCGGTGACCAGTACGGTTGGCTCGTCATGGCCGAGGAACCCGCACACGTCATCACGCTCGTCGTCGTCGACGACCACCCCGTCGTACGGGACGGTCTGCGCGGCATGTTCGAATCGGCGCCCGGGTTCCGGGTGCTCGGGGAGGCGTCGGACGGGGTGGCCGGCGTCGACCTCGTGGCCCGGCTCGACCCGGACGTCGTGCTGATGGACCTGCGGATGCCGGGCGGCGGCGGGGTCGCCGCGATCGCCGAACTCACCCGGCGCGGTTCCCGGGCCAGGGTGCTCGTCCTCACCACGTACGACACCGAATCCGACACGCTGCCCGCGATCGAGGCCGGCGCGACCGGCTACCTGCTCAAGGACGCGCCCCGCGACGAGCTGTTCCACGCCGTCCGCGCCGCCGCCGAAGGCCGCACGGTCCTCTCGCCCGCCGTCGCCTCGCGCCTGGTCTCACGGGTGCGCACCCCGTCCGCGCCGCGCAACGAACCCCTGTCGGCCCGCGAGCGCGAGGTGCTCGCACTCGTCGCCAAGGGCACCTCCAACCGTGCGATCGCCGCCGAACTGTTCATCAGCGAGGCCACCGTGAAGACCCATCTCACCCATGTCTTCGCCAAGCTCGGGGCCAAGGACCGGGCCGCCGCCGTCGCGGTCGGCTACGACCGGGGCATCCTCGGCTGACGCCTGCGCCCGCCCCTCCTCCGCCCGCCCCTCCTTCGCGGCCCCGCTCCCGCGGTGCCCGGTCCGGCCGTCCCCACGTTGCCCGTGACCGGCCCGTGTCGTTGGGGGGACGTGAACCACGCAGCGAAGAGGACGGTGGCTCGCGCGGCCACCGTGCCGACATGGAGAGGAACCGCCGCCGTACCGGGTGCACTGGGGGTGCTGGCCGCGCTGGCCGCCGTACTGAGCGGCTGCGCCGACGGCCCGTCCGCCTTCGGCGGTGAGCACCGCTCCTCGGAGAAGGCGATCCGGGTCACCCCCCGCGACGGGGCACGGGACGTCGCTCCGGACGACCGGGTGGAGGTGAGGGTCCCGGACGGGCGGCTGAAGAGGGTCGGGGTCACCCGGATCGAGGACGCGCAGGAGCACCGGGTGCCGGGCCGGATCGCGCGCGACGGCCGTTCCTGGACGTCGTCGGGCGACGGGCGGAAGGGGCGGCTCGGACTCGCCGCCACGTACCGCGTCGACGCGGTCGCCGCGGACGGCGACGGGCACGAGGTCACCCGGCGCACCACCTTCACCACGGCCGTCCCCGAGCACCGCTTCACCGCCCGCGTCACACCGGAGAGCCGTTCCACGGTGGGCACCGGAATGATCGTTTCCTTCGCCTTCAGCAGGCCGGTCGTCGACCGGGCCGCGGTGGAGCGGGCCATCGAGGTGACCGCGGTGCCGGCCGTCGAGGTGGCGGGGCACTGGTTCGGCGACGGCCGTCTCGATCTGCGACCCGCCGGGTACTGGGCACCGGGAACCGAGGTCACCGTCAGGACCCGGCTGCGGGACGTGGAGGGCGCGCCCGGCGTGTACGGGAGCCGGGACAGGACGGTCGTCTTCCGGGTGGGCCGCTCCCAGACGACCCTGGTCGACGTGGCCGCGCACACGATGGAGGTCCGCCGCGACGGCCAACTCGTCGCCACCGTCCCGGTCACGGCGGGACGCCCGGGCGCGGAGACGTACAACGGCAGGATGGTGGTCGGTGCGATGGACGACGTGACCCGCGCGAAAGGCGGCACGGTCGGCTGCGACGGGAAGCGCGACGGCGGGGCGGTCCCGCACGCCCTGCGGCTCACCGGCTCCGGCGTCCTCCTGCACGGCGACCACTGGTCGGGCGACGAGGTCTTCGGCTCGGCGAACGTGGGCCACGGCTGCGTCGGACTCCGGGACGTACGGGGCGGAGGGGGCGACACCCCGGCGGGTTGGTTCTTCGACCGGACCCTCGTCGGTGACGTGATCGAGGTCGTCAACTCCCGGGGCAGGCGGGTCGCGCCGGACGACGGGCTCAGCGGCTGGAACCTGGGCTGGAAGAAGTGGAAGGCGGGCTCCGCCCTCCGCTGATCGGCAGGCGTAGGCCCGTCGAGCCCGGGAGTACGCCTGGCGATCCCGGCGGGCCCTCCGCCGGCCCCGGCGTGAGCCTGCCGATCCCGGCGGCCCCGGCGTATGCCCGCCCGGAGACATCCGGATGGACGAGTTGGGACGGAACGGTGACATCCCGGGGGTCTCCTCGCCGCGATCAGTGTGATTATCTTTCGCTGAGCGCGCATGTGCAGCGCGCGGGGGCGGGGGCCCAGGGCCCCCGAGGGCCTTGGCGGGGCCGGGCCGTGCGAGGGGAGACGAACACATTGAACGGGCAGCCGATGTCGGGGAGATCGGCCGGGGCGGGCAGCGCAAGGCGCGGGCGCGGAGCCGGCGGACCACTGGCTCTGGCCCTGGGGGCGCTGCTGATGCTGGTGACGGCGTGCGGCGGGAACGACGCCGGGGACGCGGGCCGGGACGGCAAGGACGGGGCGAAGGCCGAGGACACCACCGCGTCGCAGGCCGTGGTGACCGTCGCGCCGAAGGACGGGGCGGAGTCCGTCGCCACGAGCGGGGCGCTGAAGATCTCCGCGGCGCGGGGAAAGCTGACCACGGTCAAGGTCTCCGACCCCAAGGGCGCCGAGGTCGAGGGGAAGATCGCGGCGGACGGCACGAGCTGGACGCCCGACCGGCATCTGGCAGCCGCGACCAAGTACAAGGTGCACGCCGTGGCCGAGGACGCGAAGGGCCGTGAGTCGGCGAAGGACACCAGCTTCACCACGCTGGTCCCGCAGAACACCTTCATCGGGCAGTACACCCCGGAGGACGGCTCCACGGTCGGTGTCGGGATGCCCGTCTCGATCCACTTCACCCGGGGCATCACCGACCCGGAAGCGGTCGAGAACGCCATCGAGGTGACGGCCGAGCCGTCCGTGCCGATCGAGGGCCACTGGTTCGGCAACGACCGCCTCGACTTCCGCCCCGAGAAGTACTGGGCGGCCGGCACCAAGGTGACCGTGAAGCTCGACCTCGACGGCGTCGAGGGCCGTCCGGGCGTCTACGGCAAGCAGGCCAAGACGGTCTCCTTCACCGTCGGCCGCAGCCAGGTCAGCACCGTCGACGCGAAGACGCACCGGATGAAGGTCGTCCGCGACGGCAAGGAGATCAGGGACATCCCGATCTCGGCGGGCGCCCCGGCGACCACCACGTACAACGGTCAGATGGTCATCAGCGAGAAGCTGAAGGTGACCCGGATGAACGGTGACACCGTCGGCTTCGGCGGCGAGTACGACATCAAGGACGTCCCGCACGCGATGCGGCTGTCGACCTCGGGCACCTTCATCCACGGCAACTACTGGGGCGGTCCCGGCGTCTTCGGCAGCGCCAACACCAGCCACGGCTGCGTCGGTCTCCAGGACGTGCGCGGCGGTTGGAGCAAGAAGACGGCCGGGGCCTGGTTCTTCGACAACTCGCTCATCGGCGACGTGGTGATCGTGAAGAACTCCCAGGACAAGACGATCCGGCCGGACAACGGCCTCAACGGCTGGAACATGCCCTGGTCGGAGTGGACGAAGTAGCTCCGGCCGTGCGGAACGCGGGCGGGCCCGGTGCTGTGACCCACAGCACCGGGCCCGCCCGCGTGAGCGACGGTTAACCTCCTCCCATGACCGTAACCCTCGAAGCAAGCGACGGCGTCGGCACCATCCGGCTGGACCGACCGCCCATGAACGCCCTGGACGTGGCCACCCAGGACCGGCTGCGCGATCTCGCCGAGGAGGCGACCCGCCGCGACGACGTGCGGGCCGTGGTCCTCTACGGCGGCGAGAAGGTGTTCGCGGCGGGCGCGGACATCAAGGAGATGCAGGCGATGGATCACACGGCGATGGTCGTGCGGTCCAAGGCGCTCCAGGACGCCTTCACCGCCGTGGCCCGCATCCCCAAGCCGGTCGTCGCCGCGGTCACCGGCTACGCGCTCGGCGGCGGCTGCGAGCTGGCGCTCTGCGCCGACTTCCGGATCGCGGCCGACAACGCGAAGCTGGGCCAGCCCGAGATCCTGCTCGGGCTGATCCCCGGCGCGGGCGGCACCCAGCGGCTCGCCCGGCTGGTCGGCCCCTCCCGGGCCAAGGACCTGATCTTCACCGGTCGGCACGTGAAGGCGCAGGAGGCCCTGACGATCGGTCTGGTGGACCGCGTGGTGCCCGCCGCCGAGGTGTACGAGCAGGCCCGTGCCTGGGCCGCCGCGCTCGCGAAGGGCCCGGCCCTCGCGCTGCGCGCCGCCAAGGAGTCCGTCGACGCGGGCCTGGAGACGGACATCGATACCGGGCTCACGATCGAACGGAACTGGTTCGCCGGGCTGTTCGCGACGGAGGACCGGCAGCGTGGCATGCGCAGCTTCGTGGAGGAGGGGCCGGGCAAGGCCACGTTCCTCTGATGAGACGTCAGTTATGCGTGCAGGGGCGACGGTTGCTCCGTGCGGGCGGACTCGCCGGATCTTGAGGGGTTCTCGGGATCCGGCCACCGATGTGAGCGGGATTATGCGCCCGGAGGTGTGACCCTCGCAGGTCGGGGCAGTGATTCCGGGCGGCGTCCTGTCGCTGGCATATGCCATGCGAATACTGCAGATTTATTGCGTTCTGGAGTGGCGATTCCTTCGGAAAGGCCCCCCGGGCGCCCGCCGTGCGGTCATGATGGTGTGCATGGCGGGCCTGGAGGGTGTGGAACAGCCGCGACCGCGCGCGGGCGCGACGGCGGCACGCTGGACGGCGAACGGCGAAGACGAACGGGCGTACGAGGCAATGGAGTTGTTCGGCGATCCGGCGGAGGGTGAGGTGCGGCTTCCCTCCCGTCCGGAGTCCGCGGCCCACGCACGGCGGCTCACCTCGCACGTGGCGCTCCGGCAGTGGGGGCTCTCGCCGCAGATCGCCGAGTACGCCGTACTGCTCGTCTCGGAACTCGTCGGCAACGCGGTGCGGCACACCGGCGCCCGGGTCTTCGGCCTGCGGATGCTGCGCCGCCGCGGCTGGATCAGGATCGAGGTGCGCGACCCCTCGCGCGGGCTGCCGTGCCTGATGCCCGTGCGCGAGATGGACGTCAGCGGGCGGGGGCTGTTCCTCGTCGACAAGCTCTCCGACCGGTGGGGAGTGGATCTGCTGCCCCGGGGCAAGACCACCTGGTTCGAGATGCGGACCTCCGACCGCTGACCACTGCCCGACCGTCACCGTCGGGCCGGTGCGCGCGGACTCCCGGGGGTCGCCCCGGAAGCACAGCGGCCCCCGGGCTGCCGTTGTGAGGCGCTTCGGGGGCTGCTGTGTGGGGCCGTGACATGGGGGGTGTGTTCACGGCCGCTCGTGACGACCGAGCTCGGGTCGATGCGGGTCGTGTCACCGACTATGGCAGACGGGCGACCTCACCGCCAAAGGTGCAAACGGGACATTCCCTGCATATGTTGCCATTTCTTCAATCATTCACAGGTGTGATGGGTCACTTGCCTGGAAAAGCACGAACATTTACGGGATTCGGCGAGTGATTCGTCCGCGTCGCCCATGCGCGCGCGTCGCCGCCCTGCGGGCCTCCCGCCCCTATCGTGTCTGCGCATGAACGCCTCCGACGGACCGGTGCGCCGCCGCAGGGCCCTGTGCGCGGGAGCGGGGGCCGTACTCGCCGGCCTCGCCGCCGGCTGCGCGGACCGTCGCGACGCCCCCGGTGCGTCGGCCCGGGCCACCGCCGCCGGGGCGCGCCCGGGGAAACCCGCCACCGCGACCGGCCGCCCTCCGGCCCCGCGCCCGGCGCCCCTGCCGCAGCGCTTCCCCGGACAGCCGGCCCAGATCGACCACGGTCCGCGCGACCGCCCTCGCGCCGCCCCCACCTTCCACGGCCAGGGCGACCCCGCCCTCGCCCGGGCCGTACTCGCCGAGGCCGGACGGGTCCCCGCCGGGATCACCGTCCTCGCCGTCGGCAGCCGGCTCGACGCGCACCCCGACACGGCCCGCCGCATCCTCGACGGCGGCCACGACCTCGGCAACCACACCCGGCACCACGTCGACATCTGCTCGCTCGGCGAGGCCGCGGCGTACGAGGAGATCACCGGCTGTGCGGGGCGGCTGCGACGGCTCACCGGTTCCATCGGCTCCTGGTTCCGGCCCGCGGGCTCCCCGTACGCCACCCCGCTCGTACAGCGGCTCGCCGCCCGGCCGGGCTACCCGCACGTCCTCTCCTGCGACGTGGACTCCCTCGACTTCACCTCTCCCGGTGCCGCGGCCGCCTCCCGCAAGGTGGCCGGGGAGATCCGCAACGGATCGGTGGTGCGCCCGCATCTCGGCTACGCGGACACGGTCCCCGCCCCGCCTCTCCTCCTCGCCGAAATCGACCGCGGCGGACTGCGCGCGGTGACGACCACGGAGCTGCTGACCTGATGTTTCCCTCCGCCAAGCACATCGCCGCCCTGATCGGGGGCGTCCTCCTCGCCGCCCTCACCGGCTGCGGCTCCTCCGCCGAGAAGGGAAACGCCGAGGCCGTCGGCAGCGAGGCCGCCCTGCCCACCGGCGCCGCACGCGTCGTCCCGACCACCGCTCCCGGACTGCCCGGCATGCCGCCCGTCCTCGACCCCAAGGACGTCTACGCCGCCGATCGGCCCGGGAAGCTCTCCCCGGCCGTCAAAAACTTCCCGTCCCGCGTGTACGTCCCCAACACCAACTCCGACACGGTGTCCGTGATCGACCCCGCGACGTACAAGGTCATCAGGACCATCAAGGTCGGCCGCCAGCCGCAGCACGTCGTCCCGTCCTGGGACATGAAGACCCTCTGGGTCAACAACGACCTCGGCGACAGCCTGACCGCCATCGACCCCGCCACCGGCAGGGTCGGCCGTACGGTGCCCGTCTCCGACCCGTACAACCTCTACTTCACCCCCGACGGCAAGTACGCCGTGGTCATGGCCTCCATGGACCGCGAACTGGTCTTCCGCGACGCCCACACCATGAAGACCGTCAAGACGGTCCCGGTCGGCTGCGCCGGGGTCAACCACGCCGACTACTCCGCCGACGGGCGGTACTTCATCGTCTCCTGCGAGTTCTCCGCCGAACTCCTCAAGGTCGACACGGCGCGGATGGAGGTCGTCGGGCAGCAGAAACTCCCGCTCCACGGGGCGATGCCGCAGGACGTGAAGCTGTCGCCCGACGGCGGCACGTTCTACATCGCGGACATGATCGCGAACGGGGTGTGGGCGCTGGACGGGAAGAAGTTCACCACCCCGAAGCTGCTCCCCACCGGCCAGGGTGCCCACGGCCTCTACGTCAGCCGCGACTCCGAGGAGATGTACGTCTCCAACCGGGGAGAGGGCACCATCTCCGTCTTCGATTTCGCGCAGCGCAAGGTGACGAAGAAATGGCGGCTGCCCAACGGCGGCAGTCCGGACATGGGCGGGGTCTCGGCCGACGGCAAGGTCCTCTGGCTGAGCGGCCGTTACCACTCCGAGGTCTACGCCATCGACACCGACAGCGGCAAACAGCTCGCCCGGATCCCGGTGGGCAGCGGCCCGCACGGTCTCGCCGTCTACCCGCAGCCGGGGCGCTACTCGCTCGGTCACACCGGCGTCTTCCGCTGACGACCCCCGAGACCGGCGCAAGTCGGATAGATCGCGCAAATCGGACGGATCAAATGTTTCGGTCGACCTGGGGGTGAATCGGTTGGCCGGGCGTCAACCTTCCTCCGGACCCGCTCACCATCGGAGGATGGTGCGCAGCCGGTAACGGTTCTGCCGGGACAGTGATCCGCATGATGATCACTTCTCTTGTGCGGCACCGGGCCGCAGTTCTCGTCCTCTCCCTCGCCGCGGCGCTTGGCCCGGCCGCCGCCACCGAGGCCGCTCCCGCAGCCCCGGCGGCCCCCGCTGCTTCTGCGGCGGCCGCGTTCAAGCCCGGTGACTGCCCGGTCGTCACCGACCGCCTCTTCGCCGCCGCCGACCCCGTCGACGCCGGCCGGATCACCCCGAGGCCCGCCTGGCGGAGCGACTGCCGCCAGCTCTACCGGGCGGACAGCCGGGGTCCGGAGACGATCTTCGACGAGGGCTTCCACGCCCGGGACATCGCGTACGGCCAGTACGACCTGGAGAAGTACGTCCTGGTCAACCAGCCCTCGCCGTACGTCTCCACCACGTACGACCACGACCTGTACAAGCGGTGGAAGGCCGCGTTCAACTACTACATCGACGCCCCCGGCGGCGTCGACATCAACAAGACGATCGGTGACACCCACAAGTACGCCGACCAGGTGGAGGTCGCCTTCCCGGGAGGCGTCGACCGGACGTTCATCGTGGGGGCCTGCCCGATCGACCCGATGACCAAGACCGAGATCATGAGCAAGTGCGTCGACAACCCGCACTACCGGCCGTGGCGCGGCTGAGCCGCCAAGCCGCCGAGGTCCGGCCGGTGGCGGACGGAGCGTGCGTGACGACCGGCCGCCGCGACCGCCCTTCATGGAGCCGGGTTAATCTGACCTCCGTCATGAAGCACTGACCAGGCATTGGTCAGGCACTGGTCAGGCATTACGGAGGGCGGAGCTGTGGCGGACATCGAGTCGGCACGCAAGGCGTTCGAGCGGTTCGATCTGAACGGCGACGGGCTGATATCGGCCGCCGAGTACAAGAGCGTGATGGCTCAGCTCGGCGACCCCCACGTCACCGAGACGGTGGCCCAGGCCATCATCAACGACCACGACGCCAACGGCGACGGGCTGCTCACGTTCGACGAGTTCTGGGCATCGCGGAACAAGGGTTGAGCATGCCAGGGGGCTGATCCGGACAAGAAATGATCCGGACAAGGGCCGAACCGCCGGGGCCTCCGGCCCGTGACGACGTTCACGGGCCGGGGGCCTTCCCACGTAGTTCGTCGTCGCGCGGGGCGCACACCACGGCGGATGGTCCCGGCCGAAGCCCCTCACCGGACGGGACGCGTCCCACACCGGCCGGCCCGGTTTGCCGGTGGCCGCGAACCGTACCCACGCCGCGTGCATCGCGTCGGCCAGTTCCTGCGGGGCGTCCGGGCCGGCCAGAGCCACCGTGCGGCCCCGGTGGCCGGGGCGTAGGGAACGGCGCCTGGCAGGAAGGGGAGGGCCAAAGTCCCGTCGGGCCATGGGGCACCGGCCTGGACGGCCCCGGCCCCGCCCGTTTTGGGCCTGGCTCTCGCGCGGCCGGTCAGGCGGCGAAGAACCGGGACAACGTGTCCCGGTCGTCGATCTCCACCAGATCCGGACGGGTGTAGCGCTCAGCGCGGGCGTGGTAGTCGAAGTCCCCCCGGACCAGGCCGCGGTAGTCCCGTACGCACCGTTCCAACGCCATCCGGGCAGGGCCCTCGATCCCGGCCGCCGCGATCTGCTCGACCAGTTCCCGCTCGGCGCGCCGGACGCGCTCCGCCACACCCGAGAGTTGCGCCCCGGCCTCGTCGACGGCCTCCTGCAGAGTGCCTCCACGCTCGCGCTGAATGAGCCGTACGGCGTTGTGCTCGTAACCGAGCCGCGCTTCCTTCTCGAAGGAACAGATGTCGTTGCAGAGCCCGGAATGATCGGTCACGGCGTTGCGGAGGGCGATGTACGCGGGAAGGGCGCGGGCCGATTCCGGAAGGTCGATCCCGGCGGTGATCTCATGGAGGTCCAGGAAGGGCTGCATGGCCACGGAATCCCGGCGATGCCTCACGAAGTCCTCCCTGGTCGGCACCTGTCCCGCGGCCCGTTCCACGGCCTCGGCGTAGTAGGTCCACAACCAGGCGACCGTGTCCCGGCGGAACTGCCGGATCCAGTGCGCAGGGCGGCCCTGGTACGTCCGCTCCCGCAGCCCGACGAGCGCGTGCTCCATGGCACCGCGGGGCGGCCCGCCGTCGAGCACGGTCACCAGCCGGTCGATCGCCGCCTCGCACATCAGGGGATCACGGCCGGCCGGACCGTCGTCGAACTCGTCGTCGACGAGGAAGGCCCAGAAGAGCCATTGGCAGAAGAGATCGAGATGCTCTTGTGAAGCATTCGGGAATATGAGGGAGATCCAGAGTTCCGGCCTGGTCCGGATCATCTTCTTGCGGGCCGTGGGGGAGAGCGCGAGCCCTTGGGATTCGGCCCATTCCCAGGCGGCTTTCCTGGTCTCCTCGATGCCGGGATTGCATCCGGTGCTCTCGAACGGCATGTGAAAAGCTGGCAGCGCGATCTGGCTCATTGGTGCCCCTCGTCAAGACGATGCGGATGAACGGTATGAATGGGGAACTGATCGAATTTGTGCGTCGGCGCCGGTCCGCAAGGAGCGGGGGCCGCCCTTCGGCGTCTGGTTTCGGCCAGAGGATCGCCGTGCGCGATGAGACGGCCATCCCTGCTCACTCTCCTCCCCCGGTTCGGGGCATCGGGGCCGGGTCTGCAGGCCACGACGGCAAACGCCCCGCCCGGGACAGGGCGGCGACATCATCATGCGTGATCCCCCGGTCAATCTTGCGGGGGAGGGAGAGGGAGGTCATATGTGACCGAAAGTGTCTGATGCTTGGACACATCTGATCGTCTGTGAGTGGTTCACGAACCATGTTGGGCACAGACGCGCCGCAGTTCCACCGTCCGTGCCGACCCGCGCGAAAATCGACGAATTCGCGCCGTTGCGAACCCCCGCCTCACAGGACACGGCCTCTGGGGAAGGCACGGGTCCGCTGGGGTCGCTTGGAGCGCGCCCGGCTGAGGCAACGTCGTATGCGGACGGCACGGGGCGGCGCCCGGACTCGGGCCCCAGGATCGGGGTCGGTCCCGGCTTACGGACGGAGGTGCTTCTCCGCCTCGGCCTGCTCGATCAGTTCCGCGTACGAGCCTTCCTCTTCCAGCCCCTCCTCATGGCGAAGGGACACCGACCACGGAATCGGGCACGGCGGGGCGTGGTCGGGATCGGGGCAGAGCAGCCTGGCGATGCGCTCTTTGATCTCTTCGGCTTGCTGCGGAGTGGCGTAAATACCCAGCCGCACTTCCCAGACACTCGGGTTCTCAGGCATCGCTCACGTCCCGGATCAACAGAGAGAAAAGGGGGAAAAGGCGGGGAGCAGGAGGGGAGGGGAAAAGGTAAGCGCAGAGGAACGGCGGAGAGGAACGGCGGAGAGTAAAGGGGGGGAGGAAAGAGCGGGGGAAACGGAAAAGGGGGCGAAGTCCTCCGCCCCCTTCCCGCAGGCTACCAGGTGCGCTTGGCGTCGCAGTGGCGCTTGTAGTGACCCGCCGGGACGGGGATGTTGCGCGCCGCGTCGTTGATGGCCGCCTGTTCGGTTTTGCCGGTGCCGTCGGCCCTGTCGTACCCGATGACGTGGTTGTCGCTGATACGGACGATCTGGCACTGCACCGTGGCATGCCAGGTCTTCATGACGGAGATGTCGCGCGCCACGGCCGCCCGGGCGGTGCCCGGGAGGGCAGAGGCGGCGGGGATCGCGAACCCGGCGAACGTGAGGGCCATGACCCCGACGGCGAGCGTGCGACGGAGTGTGTTCATCGATGTTCCTCCCTGACGGTGGTGTGACCGTGCCGGGCGGACGAGCCCCTCATGCGGTGCGCGCACAGCCCGGCGGCGCTCATGACACTCCCATTCGGGTGCGGCGGGACACCCCCGTCGGCCACGCGTTTGGCAGGCGTTCGGCAGTCGTCCGCCATCTGTCCGACAGCTGCCGAACGGGGCAACGCCTCCCCGGCCGTGAACCTCGACGCGGGCCACGGCTACGTACCTCGTGCAACCGACAGTGGCCAGGTAGGAGTACACATGGCGTACGACATGGCGGCCCCGCCTCTCGCGGGGCGTCGCGACAACCCCTCGCTGGCGACGGTGGTGAGTACGGAACTCGCCCGCAACAAACGAGGGTTCGTTCCCTGGTACCACCTTCTCGCCCCCGTCGTCATCACGATCCCTCTCTTCCTCGGCGCCCTCGGCTCATCCGAGGCCAAGGCGGGCCAGACCTTCGAGGTGTTTCGGAACGTGACCCTGGAGTTCTGGGGCGTGCTGGTACCGATGACCGCCGGACTGGCCGCGGCGCTCACGGTCCGTGCCGACCAGGACGCCTGGCGGCTGCTGCTCTCCTACGGTGTGCCACGTGGGCGCTACTTCATCGGCAAGGTCGCCGCCCTCGGCGTTCTGGGGTTCCTCTCCTCCACCGTGCTCCTCGTGATGCTCTCCCTCGGCGCGTTGGCCGGCGGCCGCTTCCCCGGAGCGATGGGGACGGTGGTCGCCGCGGTGTACCTGCCCTGGCTGGTGGGTCTGTCGATGACAGCGCTGGCGGTGCTGGTCGCGGTGGTGTGGGGCATGGGCCCCAGCATCGGAGTGGGCGTCGCGGGCTTGCTCTGCGGGGCCCTCGTCTCGGACAAGGTCTTCTGGTACGCCGTCCCGTTCGCCTGGCCGATGAGAGTGGTCCTGCCGCTCGCCGGAATCGGGCCCAACGGGGTGCCGCTCCCCAAGGACAGCCCGGTGACCGACATGTCAGCCATCCCGCTCGCCGTGGGCCTCGCCGCCGCGCTGACCGCGGTCCTGCTGGTCGTCGGCAGCCTGCACATGCGCCGTAAGGAGATCTGACCATGACCGCGACACCGGCCCGCCAGCACACACAGACGGCGCGGGCACTCACCATCCGAGGCTTGCACAAGCACTACGGCCCCCACCGCGCCCTGGACGGTGTGGACCTCACGGTCGAGGCCGGAGAGGTGTACGGCCTGCTGGGACCGAACGGCGCAGGCAAAACCACCCTCATGAAAGCCCTGCTCGGCCTTCAACGCCCCACATCGGGCACCATCGAGATCTTCGGCAGGCCGGTCGGACGCGAAGCGCTGGCCGAGGTCGGCGCCCTGATCGAGGTCCCCGGCCTGTGGCCGAACCTCACGGCCGACGAGACGCTGAGGCTGCACGCCAAACTGCGCGGCGTACCGTTCGAGTGGATCGACCCCGCGCTGCACCTGGTGAAGATGACCGACGCACGACGGCGCAAAGTCGGCGCGTACTCCCTCGGCATGCGCTGGCGGCTGGGCATCGCCGTCGCCCTGCTCGCCAGGCCGAGGCTGATCGTTCTCGACGAACCCACGAACGGCCTCGACCCCGTCGGCATCCGCGAGATGCGCGGAATCATCCGCTCACTGGCCGACGAAGGAGTGGCGGTGCTGATCGCCAGCCACCAACTGGCGGAAGTCGCCCAGGTCTGCGACACGGTGCAGGTGCTGGCATCCGGCCGCACCCAGTACGAAGGCTCCCTCGCCGGGCTCGCCGTCGACGGGGACGTGGAGGCCGGATTCTTCCACCTCCTGGAGTCTGCCGACGCGGCCATCCGCTGACCCGGAAGCGGCCCCCGTCCACCCCGGGGGCCGCCCCGGCCCGAGTGCACGGCCACTTCCCGCACAGGAAGAAGTCGCCTATGCGAAGAGCCCGTCCCGCGAAGGGGCCGCGCATGCGCGGTGGTCGGGTTGCCCCGCCACCGACAGGCTCACGTCGCCAACAGCCTCACGCCGTCGGGCCGACCGTCAGCAGGCCCGCGCCGTCACCGGACGGCGCGGACCGAGCACAGCGGCCAACGACATCAGTTCGGCACGGCCTCCGACCCCCAGATCGTCGTAGAGCCTGCGGATACGGCGATACATGGACCGCTCGGAACAGTAGTAATGACGGCGCGCGATCTCGGCCACAGTGATGGGTGTACAGAGCAACCGCAACAGCTCCGCATCGTACGAGGGCGCGGCAGGACGCCGACGTTGCTCGGGGACATCGCCCTCACGGTCGGCCCCAGCCCCCGCCGGAGGCTCTCCATCATGGAACCGGCAACGGTGAGGGCCCACCTGATCCACCAGTACGTCCTGCCCACCGGCGGCCGTGGCCTCGGCACGGTCGGCCGCCGTCCCGACGGGGGCGAAAGGACCGCCGGGGCCGGCCAGGAGATGCGCCCTGAGCTGCGCATAGAGCAGATCGCGTTGGCTCTCGCCAGGTATGGCGAGGTTGAGCACGAAGTTCGCGCCGGATCGGATCGCGTAGTACGTCCGATACCCGGAGATGTCGTTGGTGACGGCGATGAGCAGGGACAACGGATGCCGCACCCTCACCGCACGCAGTTCCTCGGCCTGGAACTCGCTGGTGACCGGCATCAGCACCGGCAGATCGAGCGCACCACACGGCGCGTTCAGCCGGGCGGCGCTGATGAACTCGACCCGGTCCAGACCGGAACGAAGTATGCCCAGCAGCGCGTGCGGCGGGTCGAAGTACGGCTTGAGTCCCGAATGGGCCAGGACATGGAGCTCGGTGGCGGTCGGTGCGTGCTGCTGCTCGCTGTGGTGCAAGGCGCTGTTCCCCGTAGCGTCGATCCCGGTGATGGTCGTCCCGCGGTCACTGGGCGACACACAACGTCGGGTCACGCCCATGACTCGCCCGCGAACACCTGTCTCCGGTCATCGGTCGACCTTGCAGAGTTTCAGTGTCCTGCTGATCAGCGTGCCGAGGCTCACCTTGTCGCCGCCGTCCCCGGACAGGCGCACCGGTGCGATGTCGGCGTACCCGGCGTCCCGCGCACGGTCGTTGAGCGCGTACGTCGTGCCGTCGGGGACGGTGATCACGGCCTGATCGCCCTTGCGGCATTCGGCGGTTCCGCGATCGACGGTCAGCGGCCAGGTGTAGCCCAGGTTCTTCTCGCTGACCTCCTGCTTGGTGGCGGTCGGGCTGGGGAGCGGTACGGGGTCCGTGGTGGCCGGTTCGCTGAGGCCGCTGCCCCCGCAGGCGGTGAGCGCCAGGAGCGCGACACCGGTCAGAGCCGAGACGGCGGTGCAACGGCGATGCGTGGTCATGTGTCTGCTACCTCACTGTCGGAGTGCTGGTGGGGCGGGTCCGGACGTCGGCGCCGAGAAGAGCGGCGTATCCGTCCTCGAGCGATGGTTCGACGGGGCGGGCCCCGGCGGGCGGAGTGGTCGTGACGATGCGGTACTCGGTGCCTGCCGAGGTGGTCACCGCGCTCACCACTTCGGCGCCGGGCGGCGGCCCTTCGGCGGGGCCGGCGGGACGGCACACATAGGTGCAGCCCGCGGCCTGACTGACCAGGGCGGTGGTGGAGTCGTGGAAGACCAGGCGGCCAGAGGCGAGCACGGCCACATCGGGACAGGTCTGGGCGACGTCGTCGAGGATGTGGGTGGACAGCAGCACCGTGCGGCCGTGACCGAGGCTCGCGAGCAGCGTGCGGAAGCGCATCCGTTCATGCGGGTCCAGTCCGGTGGTGGGCTCGTCGACGATCAGCACCGACGGGGCACCCATGAGGGCCTGCGCGATACCGACCCGCCGCTTCATCCCTCCGGAGAAGCCGGCCAGTCGCTCCCGGGCCCGGTCGGCCAGACCCACTTCGGCGATCCGTTCGTCGACCTGACGGCGCCGCTCCCGCTTGTCGTGGATGCCCTTGAGCACACCGATGTAGTCGAGGAACTCGCGTGCCGTCAGGTCCGGATACAGGGACAGCTCCTGCGGCAGATAGCCCAGGGTGCGTTTCACGGCGGTGAGCCCGGCGCTAGTCGACAGATCGTGCCCGGCGACGTGGACGCGCCCGGAGGTGGGACGCAGCACACCGGTCAGGATGCGCAACAGCGTTGTCTTCCCCGCCCCGTTGGCGCCGAGCAGCCCGACAGTGCCGCTCTCGATGTGGAGGTCGACGGCGTCCAATGCGCACAGGCCGCCGGGGTGGATTTTCGTCAGCCGTTCCGTGGTGATGTTCATGATGCTCCGTGTCGTCCGGTGCGGGCGGCGAGATGCCCCAGCACATAGCAGGCCGCGGCCATCGCGAGGACGAGGGCGACGTTCAACAGCGCCGCCGCGTCGTCGACCGCCGGGCGCAGGGCCCCGGTGCCCTGCCGGGTGGCCCATACCTCCGGGGCGTGAGCCCAGACGGCCAAGGGGTAGCCGCCGAGCGGGGAGAGGACCGTGCCGGTCGGCGTGGGCAGTGGTGAGAAGGTCGGTGGAAAGTGACAGGCCCACAACCACACCACGACCGTCACGACGCGCGCCGCCGCCACCGGCAGCAGCACGCCCAGGAGCCCGGCGAAGGTGGTGACCAGCAGCGCCGCCGGTGCGACGGCTGCGACCAGCGCGATCACCGCGGACCTGACCGGGGCGACGGAACCGCCGACCACCGAGAACACCGTGGCGTACAGCAGATAGAGACCGGCCACCGGCGCCAGGGCGGTCAGCAGCGGTCCCCCCAGCACCCCGGCGGTGCGGGGCAGCGGCCCCGCGGGGGTGGCGGCCAGCAACTCGGCCATGCCGCGGGCTTCGAGACCGCGCCGCAACCGGTCGGCGAGCGCGATACCCACGCCGAGGGTGCAGAAGGTGTTGACGACCACCCCTGCCGCTCCGGTCCTGGCGGCCGGATCGCCCTGGCCGCCGACGACGGGCGAGGTGATCACCAGCAGCAGGCTCAGCAGGGCCAGGGGGAGGACAGCGCCCCAGACCACCTTTCGGCGGGCCGTCATCAGGGCCTCGTAGCGAAGGGTCCACAACAGAGCGGTCATCATGCCTCCCGGGGGTCGAGGTGGGCGGCGCCATGACCGAGCCGGGCCCCGCAACGGGCACCCGGGCGGAGCGCGCGCAGCGACAGCGAGAACAGATGGCACCCGATCAGCAGGGCGGGCACGGCCTGCGCCGCCCCTTCGGGCACCACACGGTCGATCAACAACAGCTTCGCCAGGACCACGGCGACGACCAGCCCGGTCCCGGGCGCCGCCGACCCCGTCCGTACCGTCGCCCAGACGGCGGCACCGCTCAGGAGAACGGCAAGACCGGACAGCTCCAGCAGGGCGGCCAGGGGGCCGGGGCGGTGACCGGTGGCCGCCACCAGCCCCACCAGGAGGAGGACGGCGGCCGCCGTCACGGACGCGGGCCAGGCCAACCGGCGGGCGACCGTGCGCGGATAAGGGGTGGGCAGGGAGAGATGGAGCTCCAGCATCGGCTCCCGCGCCACCACGGCCGCACACGCCAGGGCCGTGGCGGTGGGGACGGCGCAGCTCAGCAGCGCCCGGTTGAGAACCACCCCGGTGCCGGACCCCGTGGCCACGGCCGCGAAGGCGGTGAGCGCCGCCAGAACCGGCAGCACGAACGCCTGCCGTCCGCAGCGACGTACTTCGTGGGCCCACCACGGCACAGCGGTCATGATTCCGCTCCTCCCGTTGTTTCCCCTGCCTCCCGATACACCCCGTACGTAGCGGTCCGGCCCGGGACGGTTCACACCAGGAGCCGGAAGCGGCGGTGCGGGGCAGGGGCGCGCGTGCGCGCGCCCCGTACGGCGGAGCTACGACGACGCCTGCTCGCCGAACGACCGCATCGCCCGGGCGGCCCACACCAGCAAGGCCGCCGTCGTCGCAAGCGTCCACGGAGTGGTCGACAGCAGCGAGTCCAGCAGCGCGTCGGCCGGCGTGCTGAGCAGTCCGTGCGGCCCGCCGACCACGCCGAGGAACCACAGCGTGCCCCCCGCCGCCGCGCCCACCGGCGGTGAGAAACGGACGGAGAGCGCGAGGGCGAGGGATGCCGCCAGCAGCGACTCGCCGAGCCAACTCGCCACCACCGCCCACCAGCCAGGCCCCCGCACCAACGCGGAGCAGACCATGGCGAGCGCCAGATCGACGCAGAGGACCGTCGCCAGGCGGGCCAGGAACACCGCCGCGGGCGAGACCGGCAGTGTGAACAGCAGCTCGCGTCTGGGATCCCGGCGGGGGGAGGCCACGATCAGCGCCCCGAACAGCGCGGACAGCACGACCACCGCCCCGAACAGCCGCATCCCGATGTGCTCCTGCATCTGCGCCGAGGAGACCAGGGCGGCGGCGACCAGGCCGGCCGCGCTGAGCGGCGCCCAGAGCCGGGGCATCAGCACCAGTTGCCGGACGGCCAGTTGCCAGGCGGTCCTCCAGGGCCGTACGAGACCGGCGGCACGGCCGGTGGCCGCGCCCGAGACGGGCGTGGAGGCGGCCGTCGACGTGACGCCGGGCGTGGCGGATCCCCGGCCGGTCACGGTCCCGGTTCTCCGTCCGGCGAAGCGTTTCCGTACGGCGGCCGATGCCTGTCCCGCTCGGGGGGCGGGGGGGACGGCAGACACGGCAGGTACGACGGGGGCGGCGGGGGCGACGGGGGAACGGGGAGCCGCACCGACCGGCGGGACAGCGGCGGGGAGGACTCCGAGCAGGTCGTCGAAGGACGGTACGGCCACGGCCCCTTCGGCCTCCGCCTCGGCGCGGACCGCGTACGTGATGTGCTGCCAAACTGCCAAATTCTTCCGGCAGTCGGAGCATTCGCCCAGATGCCGGTTGTGGTGCGCGTCGACGGTCCCGGCGCGTGCCAGACACGCCAGGACGTCGTCCGCGAGGTGATCACTCATAGCTGTCCCGATCCTTCCAGCCGCGTGGCGGCGAGCATGTTGCCCAGCCGCCTGCGTGCGTGGGACATCCGGCTCTTGACGGTGCCGACCGGGATGGCGAGCGCGGTGGCCACCTCCGGGTAGGCCATCTCTTCGAACAGCACCAGCGCGAGGACGTCGCGCAGATGCTCGGGCAGCGCGCGTACCGCCTCCCGCAGTGCGGAACGCTCGGACTCCACCACGACCTGGTCCTCGACGCTCGGCGCGGTGTCGGCCACGTCCCGAGCCTCCGACAGATCCGCCAACTGGGGTCGGCGCCCGCGGAGTTGATTGTGCGCCTGTCGTCTGGCCACGCCCATCAGCCAGCCCCGGACGGAGGAATCGCCCCGGAAACCGGCCGCCGAGCGCCAGACGGCCAGCCACGTCTCCTGCAGGATCTCCTCGGATACGCCCTGGTCCGAGGTGAGTCTGCGGATGAGTCGGAGCATCGCGCCGGCATGCCTGTCGTAGAGCGTTCGCAGGGCGGTCTGGTCGCCGTGGGCGACGGCGGATAGCAGAGCTTCGTCCGAGCACACATCACGTACGTATCAAGAAAGCGCTGAACGGTTCACCGTCCGTCGGCGCGATCAAGGATTTTTCAGCCGGGCGAGTGGCGGTCGGTCCTCGTGTCGTGGGCCGTCGTGGTAATGGGCGTGAGTCCGGCCCGTGAAGGGCAGCGGTCGCGGGGGCATCGACGTCCTCGATCGCGGGACTGCCTGCGGAGACTGCCGGGACTGCCAGGACTGCCAACCGGGGCGGAATCTATTGAACGGTCGCGGACGGCCATGGATCGTGATGTATGGATCACGTTCCGTGACCACCGTTCGGTCTCCGTCAAGGAAGCCGAAGGGGCCCCGAGGAGCAAGGAGTTCAGCATGGGAATCAAGCCCACCCCGCTGTCGGACGTCGAGACCGACCTGTTCGACCTCGACCTGGAGATCGGCGTGGAGCAGTCCGTCGCCGGCCCCGCCATCACGAGCATCTCCTACTGCACGCCCGGATGTACCAGTGAGGGCGGCGGCTCCGGCTGCAGTCACTGCTGTTGACGGCGCGCAACCGTGGGGCCGGGCGGACGACGGCGCGGCCCCACGGACCGTCCCCGGGCCCGCCCGGACGAGAACGAGAAGGGGGACGACGGTGAGGGAACGGCCCCAGACGCCGCCCGGGACACCGTCACCGTTCGGCATGCCGCCCGGCGGGACACCCGGGACACCGACCGAAGAACCGCCCCGGACATCCGCCCGGAAGCCGCGCCGGACATCGCCCGGGACGCCGTTCGAGGCGAAGGACGTCTTCCTGTACCGCGCGCCGCTGGCGCCGCCGACGCCTCCGTCAGGGGCGCGGACCGAGGCCGGGAGCGGCCTGCGCGTTCCCGCCGGGGGAGACCCCCGGTCCCTCGACGCCTGCGCCGGACTCCTCGCCTCGGCCGCCGCGGACACGGTTCTCGGCGAGGCGCTCGATCTCGCCTCTCCCAGCCTCGGCGCCCTGGTCCGTCGCGTCTCCGAGCACGGCCCCGGCGGCATCAAGCCCGGACAACTGCGCCGGGCCGCGCTCGCCGTGCTCCGCTACGACATCAGGATGCGCACCCGGCCCACTCCGTTCGGCCTGTTCGCGGGCGTCGCCCGCGGCCGGTTCGGCACCGGTGCCAAGGTCGAACGCGGCACGGCGCACCGCACTCGCACCCATGTCGACATGCAGTGGCTCACCAGGATCGGCCACCGGCTGGAACGCGATCCGGCCGTCCTGTCCACGCTCACCGTCCAGGCGCACCAGGCCCTTGTCGCGCGAGGGGACCGCCTCGTCCTGACCGCCCCCTCCACGCAGGGCGTGCCCCCGGGCGAGGGCGGCGAGGGCCGTTCCGCCGTGTCCGTGCGCAGGACGGCGGCGGTGGAACGGGCCGTGGCCGAGGCCATCCACCCCCTGCCGTACGGGGAACTGCTCCGGCGCACCACCGAGGCGTTCCCCGGCGCGTCCCCGGAGCGGGTGCGCGGTCTGCTCGCCGAACTGGTGCGGCAGGAGATCCTCCTGACCGGACTGCGCCCGCCCCTGGACGGTGGTGACCCGTTGCACCACGTCCTCGGACTGCTCGCCCGGGTCACCGAACCGTCCGGGGAGACCCTCCGGATGCGTGACGCGCTGCTGGCCGTCGAAGAGCGGAGGAAGGCGTACGACACCCGGCCCGTCGGCGCCGGCCGGGAGGAGCTGAGCGGGCTGCTGAGCACCGCGCGGTCGCTGGAACGCGACGACACGCCCCTGCACGTCGACACCCGCCTCGACGCCGATGTGCGTCTGCCGTACGCGGTGCGCGACGAGATCGAGGCCGCCGCCGGGGTGATGTGGCGGCTGTCCCGGCCCAAGCTCGGTCTCCTCGCGCTGCGCGACCACCACCGCAGGTTCCTCGACGTCTACGGGGCCGACCGGGTGGTGCCCGTCCTCGAACTCCTCGACCCGTCGACCGGACTCGGTGCCCCGGCGGGTTACGGCTGGCCCAACAGCGAGGCGGCGCCCGTGCCGGCGGAGCCGTTCGAGGGCCCTCGTACCGCCCGCAGGAACCGCGCCGTGGCCCGGCTCGTGGCCGTCGCGCAGCGGTCCGGGCGGCGCGAGGCGGTCCTCGACGACGCGGATCTCGACGAGCTGTGTCACGACACGGCCGACCTCGCGGACGTGCCCAACTCCTGCGAGGTGACGGTGCAGGTGGTCGCCCCCTCGGTGGCGGCGCTGGACGCGGGGGAGTTCCTGGTTTTTCTCTCGCCCTCGCCCGGATCGCACCGGGCCGGTTCCACCTTCGCCCGCTTCGCCGACCAGCACCCCTCCTGGGAGGCGGAGTTCGCGGCTCTGCACCGCGAGAACCCGGTGCACGTCCAGGACGCCGTCGCCGTCGACCTCGCCTTCCGGCCGCGCTCGGGCCGGGCCGCCAATCTGGCCCACACCATCCCGGCCACCGGCCGGCGCATCGGTGTCGGCCTGCCCGACGCGCCCGGTACGGAGGAACTGCGCCTGGTCGACATCGGCATCGGGGCCACCCTCGACCGGCTGACCGCCGTGCACATGCCCACCCGTCGCGAGATCGTGCCCGTCCTCGGCAACATGGTCAGCGCCCCCGCGCAGGCCCCGAACGCCGTCCGCCTGCTGTGGGAGATCGGGCTGGAAGGGCAGCGGCTCTGGGAACCCTGGAACTGGGGCCCGTTCGCCGACGCGCCGTTCGTCCCCCGGTTGCGCCGCGGGCGGTTCGTGCTGGCCTCCGCGGTCTGGCGGCCGGACGGCCTCCGGACGCGGGCACATGAGCTGCGGACGAGGGACGACGGGGACCGTACCGCCGACTGGGGGCGTGCCGTGGCCGACTGGCGGGCGGCCTGGGACGTGCCCCGTCGGGTCCTCGCGGTCACCGCCGACCAGCGGCTGCTGCTCGACCTCGACGACGTCTGGCACCGGGAACTGCTGCTCGACCAGTTGGCGCGCCATCCGGACCTCATCGCCCAGGAGGTCCCCGGCGAGCACGAGGACTGGCTGGACAGTCCGCTCGCGGGGCACGTCGTCGAACTGGTCGTCCCGATGACCCGCCGGGCCGCGGGCCGGCCGCTGCGCCGCCCGTACGCCGGAAGCCGCGGCCCCGTGAGGAGCGGTCGCACCGAGAGCCGCACGCCGGGCGCAGCGCCTTCGCCCGCAGCGAGCGCCCCGCGCACCCCGGATCCGCTCCGCACCCCGCACGCGCCAACCACCCCCGGCCGGCCCCACGCCCCGTACACCGTCCACACGCCGCACTCCCCTCGCACCTCGCACACGCCCCGGACCCCGCGCCCGGTCCACGGCCTCGGTGGCGAATGGCTCTATCTCAAGCTGCACGGTTCGGCGCGCGCCCAGGACGATCTGCTGCGCGAGCATGTGCCCGAACTGGTCGAGCTGGCCGGGCGGCACGGAGCCGACCGCTGGTTCTTCGTCCGGTACACCGACGACCGCGGCCACCACCTGCGGCTGCGGCTGCACGGCACACGTCCCGAGACCCTGTGGGGCACGGCCGTCCCGGCGCTCGGCGCGCTGCTGCGGAGGTGGCAGCGGGAGGGACTGGTGCGCGGCCACAGTCTCGACCAGTACGACCCGGAGACCGAGCGCTACGGCGGCCCCGCCGCCCGGCGCCCGGCCGAGGACGTCTTCCGGTACGACAGCGAGGCCGCCGTCGCACTGCTGCGTGTGGCCAAGGACCCCGCGAACGGCTACGACGTCGACGACCTCGCCGTCCTCTCCTGCGCCGCGCTGGCCCACGCGTTCGGGACGCCCGTGCCCGGTGGTCCGAAGGCCGCCGAGGGGTACGGCGACGACGCCGCCGCGACCTGGTTGTCCATGACCGGTTCGCGCCGCGACCTCCCCGCGGCCTTCCGCGCCCGGAGCGCGCGCTGGCGCGAACTGGTCGACCCCTACGCCGGCTGGCCCGTCCTCGCGCGGGACCCGGCCGGCGCCCGTGTCCTCGACGCGCTGCGCCCGCGCGACCGGGCGGTGGGACGGCTCGCCGCGTGCGTGCGCGCGGCGGGGGAGACGCCCGAGGGGCGGGTCGTCGGAAGTCTGCTGCACATGGTGTGCAACCGCCTCTTCGGCGGTTCCGGCGCCCGCGAAATGACCGTGCTCGGCATCGCCCGCGGCGCCGTCCAGGACCACGCCAACCGCCGGAGGCACCAGCAGTGAGCCCCACCAGCACCCACCCCGAGACACCCCCCACAGGAGGCCCCCCGGCCCCCGCCGGCGCGGGAAGCACTCCGGACCCCGGCCCGGCCCCCGCCGCGGACGCGGTCGTCGGTCTCGTCGCCGAGCGGCTCGCCGACCCGGAGTACGTCGCCGCCGTAGCCTCGCGCGACGACAACCGCGACCCCGTCTACGACGCCGTCATGTGGGGTCCTCTGACACTCGCCAACGGGCTGCCGGGCACCGCCCTCCTCCACGGCGAACTGGCCCGTACCGACGAAGCCCGGCGGCAGGTCGCCCACCGCCACCTCGTGGCCGCCGGGCGCGCCATGGCAACCGCGCCGAGCCGGGGCCTGTTCTCGGGACCGGCCGCGTTGCTCGCCGCCGCACAGACCTGCGCGGGGCCCGAAGGCCACTACCGCTCACTGCGGCGGGGGCTCGCCGCCTGGGTGGCCGCGGACCAGACCGAACGGCTGCGGGTCTTCCGCGCCCGGGCGCGCAGGAGCGGCCCGGGTGTCGACTGGGCCGCGTACGACCTGGTCAACGGTGTGTCGGGGACGACCCGACTGCTTTTGGACGCGGTCGCCGACCCGGCCGAGAGCGGCCCCGTCGTCGAAGCGGCGCTTGCCACGTCCCTGCGCCACCTCGTCGACCTCACCGCACCGGTCCGTGCCGACGGCCACCGCGTCCCCGGCTGGTGGGTGCCCGCCGGTCTCCAGATCAGCGCCCGGGACCGCGAGACGTACCCGCGCGGGGACTTCAACCTCGGCATGGCGCACGGCATCGCCGGACCGCTCGCCGTGCTGAGCACCGCGTACGGGACCGGACACGGCACGCCCGACCTGCGCGACGCCATTCAGCGCATCGCCGACTGGCTGCTGGGCTGGACGCTGAGCGACGACTCCGGTCCGTACTGGCCCGCCCGTGCGGGCTGGGACGAGGAGCTCGCGCCGCGCCGCCCGCGACGGCTGTTCACCCGCACGGCATGGTGCTACGGCACCCCCGGCGTCGCCGCCGCGCTGTTCCGGGCAGGGACCGCCCTGGACCGGCCCGACTGGCGCGCCGCAGCGGTCGCGGCGTTGCGGGCCGCGCTGCGCCGCCACGAGTCGGAGTGGGCGATCGAGGGACCCACTGTCTGCCACGGATACGCGGGCCTGCTACGCGTCGTGGCCCGGGTCGCCGAGGCGACCGACGACCCCGAACTGCGCGCCGGACGCCGACGTCTGACCGGCAAGGTGCTGAACCTCGTCGATGAGAGCGCGCCCTTCGCGTTCCGTCACCTCATGCGCTTCCCGGCCGCGGCCCGTTCGCCCGTACCCCACCGCGCCGTCGACACCGCGGGCATGCTGGAGGGCGCGGCGGGGGTCGCCCTCGCGCTGCTGCCCGTCGCCGACGGGCCGCTCCCCTGGGACCGTACGCTGGGGCTGGCATGACCGCCCGGCCGCCTTCGACGCATCACGGGAGCGTGACACCGGCCTTCGAGATCAGTGATCTCGTCGTACGCCACGGCAAGGTGACCGCCGTGCACGGGGTATCGATCAGCTCGCCGCCGGGCCGGGTCACCGCCCTGCTCGGTCCCAACGGAGCGGGGAAGTCGAGCCTGTTGGGGGTCGTGTCGACGGCCGCCCGGCCCGACGCGGGCACGGTCCGGGTCTTCGGCCACGACGTGCGCGACTCACCGACGGCCGCGCGGCGCCGCCTCGGTCTCGTCTTCCAGGAACGCACCCTGGACAAGGAGCTCTCCGTCGAACGGAACCTGTGGTTCCATGCCCGGCTGTACGGCATGAAGCGGGCCGACGCCCGGGCCCGGATCAGCCTGTTGCTGGACCTGTTCGATCTCTGCGACCGTCGTCGACGACCGGTCGAGGAACTCTCCGGCGGGCTGGCCAGACGCGTGGAGATCGCCCGTGCGCTGCTGCACCGGCCCGGGCTGATCGTCCTCGACGAGCCCACCAACGGCCTCGATCCGACCGCCCGCGCCATCGTCTGGGCCGATCTGCTGCGCCTGCGCGCCGAGTTGGGGGTCACCGTCCTGTACGCGACGCACTACATGGACGAGGCGGAGTACGCCGACGAGATCGTCATCCTGCGTCAGGGCAGGGTCGTGCGGCAGGGCAGCGTCGACCGTCTCAAGGACGGCCTGGAGTCGTCCCGCCTCGTGGTCAGCTGCGCGGACGACGAGGCCGCCGCGCGGCAGTTGCGCGCGGCCGGTTTCGAGCCGCTGATCGGACCCGGCGGTGTCGCGGTGCACTGCGCCGATCCCGAGGCCCGGATCGCGGAGGTCGTACGGGCTCTGGACGTCCCGGAGTTGACGGTCTCCGTGCACCACCCGTCCATGAACGACGTCTACCTGGCGGTGGCCGGAGAGGACGCGGTGGTGAGGGAAGGCGCAGGGGCAGGGAAGGATGCGGCGGTCGGGGAGGGCGCACGGGGTCGCGAGGGCGAGTCGCGGCAGCGGCCGGAGGAGGCGGTCACGCCATGACCGCGACGAACGCCCCCGCTCCCGCCCCGGCCTGCGCCCCGCCCCGCCCCGCGGACGACGACGGCCGGCTGCGGGTGGCGCTGCGCGCCATCGGCGTCATCGCCCACCGCGATCTGCTGCGGCAGGCCAAACGGCCGGGCGTACTCATCAGTCAGGGCGCCCAGATCTTCTTCTTCGTCCTGGTCTACGCGGTCGGCTTCGACGGGATGATCGGTTCGGTCGGTGACGCACCGTTCAGCGCCTACGTCTTTCCCGGGATCATTGCCATCCAGGTCGTGTCGATCGGGGTCGCCTCCGGCCAGACGTACGCCTGGGACCGTGAGTACGGCGTGTTGCGCGAACTCCTCGTCGCACCGGTGCCCCCGGTCTGCCTGCCGCTGGGGAAGGTCGTCGCAGGGGCGGGGACGGTGACGGCGCAGAGCACGGTGATGCTCGCCTTCTCCCCGTTGATGGGTGTCGACCTGACGGCGGGCCGGTTCGTCGCCGCGATCGGCTGCTACGCGCTGGCCGCCACCGTGTTCAGCGTCATCGGGCTCTGTCTGGCCACCGTCATCACCCGCGTGCAGACGCTCCAGGCCACCGTCCAGCTCGCCATGTTCCCCATGCTGTTCCTGTCCGGGTCGGTCTTCAGCCCGCAGGACGTTCCGGCCTGGCTCGGCTGGATCATGCACGTCAATCCCATGACGTACGCCGTCGATCTGGCGCGGCAGACCCTGCTGGGCGGCGGCGGTCTGCTGCCGCGCTGGGCGGATCTCGGCGCGCTCGCCGCGATCCTCGCCGTCGCCATGACGGTGCTGCGGCTGCGGAGCGGGCGGTGAACGGCGCGACCGACGAGGTGTATTGGCCCCCGCTTCCCGCGCACGCCGGGCGCACCGGTGATGCGTTCCTGGCCGAGGACGAGGCGGCCCGTCGGGTGCTGACAGGGGCGCTGGGATGGATCGAGGCCCATCTGGACTGGTTCGCTCCGGGCCGCTGGGAGGAGTTCCTGCCCCGCCGCCCCTTCCGGCCCGGTCCGCTCCTCGAACTCCTCGGACTGGTCAGGGTCCTGGACCGCTCGGGCATCATGCCCGCCACCGCGCCCCTGCCCTCCCGCGCCCTCGACCTCGCGGAGGAGACCGTTCACGAGCCGGAGTTCGCCCGCGGCCTGCGTCGCGGCGACGCGTTCTTCCCGTACCACCTCAACCTGACCGCGCTCCTGGAACTCCTCGGCCGCCCGCACCCCGTGCTGCGCGCGGCCTGCCAGGCACTGCTCACGGCGGACGCGGGCGGCCACTGCCGGCCGTACAAGCCGGTCCTCTCCCGGCTCGAGCTGCGCTACTTCGTCGACCGCGGCGGTTTCACGGCCCCCGACCCGCTGCCCGGCCTCGGTCCGCTCTTCCGCGAGGGCATCGCCGCCCGGGGCGCGGACGTCCTCCAGTTGACGGGCGACGAGACCTACGCGCTCACCCACGTCCTCCTGTACGCGACGGACTTCGGCCATCGCCGCCGCCTGCCCTGCCGGGGCGAGGCGGTGGCGCGGGTGCGCGAGACCGTGCGGGTGCTGCTCGGCGTCCACCTCGCCCGGGGGAGCCTGGACCTCCTGGCGGAACTGCTGCTGTGCGATGCGGCCCTGGACACGGGACAGAGGGGCGGGCCCGGTTCCCGGCGCGGTCCGGGGTCCAGGTGGTTGCTTCCGGTTGCCGGCGGGGGGCCGGGCACGGGGCCGGACACCGCTCCCGTTCCGAGGACCGTCGCGGGGCCGTGGCGGCGGGCCGGCTGGAACGCGCTGGCCGCCGCCCAGCGCCCGGACGGCGCCGTACCCGGTCCGGTGCACCGCCCCGAGATCCTGGCCGGACTCGCGGGGGACAAGGCCGCCGCGTACCTCTTCGGCACCTGCTACCACACCACGCTCGCCTCGGCCCTCGCCTCCGCCGCGCGAAAGCCGGCTGAGGCGCCGGGCCCCTCGGGCCCCACAGAACCCACCGGATTCCCGCTGCCCCGCGCACACCCCGAGGAGATCCGGCACTGGGCCCGAGGCGCGGCCGAGGCGGCCCGGACCGCCCCGCCCGCCGCGCGCGCGGAACTGGCGGCGTGCCTCGGCCCCCTGCTCGCCCTCGCCGTCCGGGCCCACGACCCGGCCGTCCTGACGGACGTCCTGCGCGCCGCCGAACGCCTCGGCCACCGCGACGACCCCCTGGCCCGCTCGGCGGCGGCCCTCCTCGCGGCGTGGGGGCCGGAGACGGGGGCAGGAGCGCTGGGCGGGGCCCACCCACTCAGCACTCGATGATGTTGACCGCCAGCCCGCCGCGCGCGGTCTCCTTGTACTTCACGCTCATGTCCGCGCCCGTCTCCTTCATGGTCTTGATGACCTTGTCCAGGGAGACCTTGTGGCTGCCGTCGCCGCGCAGGGCCATCTTCGCCGCCGTGACGGCCTTGACCGCGGCCATGCCGTTGCGTTCGATGCACGGGATCTGGACGAGGCCGCCGACCGGGTCGCAGGTCAGGCCGAGGTTGTGTTCCATGCCGATCTCGGCGGCGTTCTCGACCTGCTCGGGGGTGCCGCCGAGGACTTCTGCGAGGGCGCCCGCGGCCATCGAGCAGGCGGAGCCGACCTCGCCCTGGCAGCCAACCTCGGCGCCGGAGATGGAGGCGTTCTCCTTGAACAGCATGCCGATGGCCCCGGCGGCCAGCAGGAAGCGGACGACGCCGTCCTCCTTCTCCGCCTCGGTGGCGCCGCCGGCCGCGAAGTTCATGTAGTAGTGCAGCACGGCCGGAATGATCCCGGCGGCGCCGTTGGTCGGCGCCGTCACGACCCGGCCGCCCGCGGCGTTCTCCTCGTTGACCGCCATGGCGTAGAGGGTGATCCACTCCATTGCGTGGGCCTGGGGATCGCCCTCGGCGCGCAACTGGCGGGCGGTGGTCGCGGCGCGGCGGCGGACCTTGAGGCCGCCGGGCAGGATGCCCTCACGGGACATGCCGCGTGAGACGCACGCCTGCATGACGTGCCAGATGCCGAGCAGACCCGAGCGGATCTCGTCCTCGGTGCGCCACGCCTTCTCGTTCTCCAGCATCAGCGAGGAGATGGACAGACCGGTCTCACGGGACAGCCGCAGCAGTTCGTCGCCGGTGCGGAAGGGGTGCTTCAGCACCGTGTCGTCGAGGACGATCCGGTCTGCGCCTACCGCGTCCTCGTCCACGACGAAGCCGCCGCCGACCGAGTAGTACGTCTTCTCCAGCAGCGTCGCACCGTCGCGGTCGAAGGCGAGGATCGTCATGCCGTTGGCGTGGTAGGGGAGGGCCTTGCGTCGGTGCAGGACCAGTTGCTCGTCGGCGTCGAAGTCGATCTCGTGCATGCCGAGCAGGTTGATCCGGCCGGTGGAGCGGATGTGCTCGACCCGCTCGTCGGCGGTCTCCACGTCGACGGTCCGGGGCGAATCGCCCTCCAGACCGAGCAGGACGGCCTTCGGAGTGCCGTGGCCGTGGCCGGTCGCGCCGAGCGAGCCGTACAGCTCCGCCCGTATCGAGGTGGTGTGGGCGATCAGCCCCTCGTTCTTCAGCCGGCGCGCGAACATACGGGCGGCGCGCATCGGGCCGACCGTATGGGAGCTGGACGGGCCGATGCCGATCGAGAACAGGTCGAAGACCGAGATGGCCACGGGTACTCCTCAGGGTTGGTAGACGCCGTTGTCCGCCGGTGGTGCGCGTACGGGCCGGTCGGCCCGAAGAGCAGGGTGGTCGGGGAAGAACAGGGGACGGGGCCGGGCAAGAGCGGAGGGCAGGGCCCGGGGGACGGGGCACCATGCCCACTGCCCACTGCCCAGTGTGCGCGGTGCCCCGTCCGAGAGACGACGGACCGTGTCCCGGACCGTTCCGGGACACGGTCCGCGCGCGGCCTACTTCAGGCCGGGGTACAGCGGGAACTTCTCGGCCAGCGCGACGACACGGGCCTTCAGGGCGTCGGCGTCGTACGACGGCTTGAGCGCGGCGGCGATGATCTCCGCCACCTCGGTGAAGTCCTCGGTCCCGAAACCGCGGGTGGCCAGGGCCGGCGTGCCGATCCGCAGACCCGAGGTGACCATCGGCGGCCGCGGGTCGTTCGGGACGGCGTTCCGGTTGACGGTGATGCCGATCTCGTGCAGCCGGTCCTCGGCCTGCTGGCCGTCCAGCTCGGAGTCGCGCAGGTCGACGAGGACCAGGTGGACGTCCGTGCCGCCGGACAGCACGGAGACACCGACCTCGGTGACGTCCGGCTGGACCAGGCGCTCGGCGAGGATGCGGGCACCCTCCAGCGTGCGCCGCTGGCGCTCCTTGAACTCCTCGGTCGCCGCGACCTTGAACGAGACCGCCTTGGCCGCGATCACGTGCTCCAGCGGACCGCCCTGCTGACCCGGGAAGACCGCCGAGTTGATCTTCTTGGCCAGCTCCTGCGTCGACAGGATGACGCCGCCGCGCGGACCGCCGAGGGTCTTGTGCGTGGTGGTCGTGACGACATGGGCGTGCGGCACCGGGTTGGGGTGCAGGCCCGCCGCCACCAGCCCGGCGAAGTGCGCCATGTCGACCATCAGGTACGCGCCGACCTCGTCCGCGATCCGGCGGAAGGCGGCGAAGTCCAGCTGACGGGGGTAGGCGGACCAGCCGGCGACGATCAGCTTCGGCTTGGCCTCCTTGGCCAGGCGCTCGACCTCGGCCATGTCCACGAGGCCGGTGTCGTCCACGTGGTACGGGACCACGTTGTAGAGCTTGCCGGAGAAGTTGATCTTCATGCCGTGGGTCAGGTGACCGCCGTGGGCCAGGTTCAGGCCCATGATCGTGTCGCCCGGCTTCAGCAGCGCGAACATCGCGGCGGCGTTGGCCTGCGCTCCCGAGTGCGGCTGGACGTTCGCGGCCTCGGCGCCGAACAGCGCCTTGATCCGGTCGATGGCGATCTGCTCGACGACGTCGACGTGCTCGCAGCCGCCGTAGTAACGGCGGCCGGGGTAGCCCTCGGCGTACTTGTTGGTGAGTACGGAGCCCTGGGCCTCCATGACCGCGACCGGAGCGAAGTTCTCCGAGGCGATCATCTCGAGGGTGGACTGCTGGCGGTGGAGCTCGGCGTCGACGGCGGCGGCGACGTCCGGGTCCAGCTCGTGGAGGGAGGAGTTGAGAAGCGACATCAGGTGGTCCCTTGGGGTCTCAGTTGCCGGAGAACTCGGTGTACTCGTCGGCGGAGAGCAGGTCCTTCGGCTCCTCCGCGACACGTACCTTGAACAGCCAGCCGCCTTCGAAGGGAGCGGAGTTCACCAGCGACGGGTCGTCCACGACGTCCTGGTTCGCGGCGGTGACCTCGCCGGTCACCGGCGAGTACAGGTCGCTCACCGACTTGGTCGACTCCAGTTCGCCGCAGGTCTCGCCCGCGGTCACCGTGTCGCCGACCTCGGGGAGCTGCGCGTAGACGACGTCACCGAGCGCGTTGGCGGCGAACTCGGTGATGCCGATCGTGGCGACACCGTCCTCGGCGGCCGACAGCCACTCGTGCTCCTTGCTGTAACGCAGCTGCTGGGGGTTGCTCATGACCTGAATTCTCCTGTACGCGGGGGAGTGCTGATGAACGGTGGTCTTACGGTATGAGACGCGATTACGTCACTTTTGGGCGTGCGGAGGCCGCTCGCGGCGCCGGGACCTCTTCCGGCACCGCGGACGGGCGTCACTTCCGGCGCTTGTAGAACGGCAGTGCCACGACCTGGTACGGCTCGTGGTTGCCCCGGATGTCCACTCCGACGCCCTCGGCGCCGGGCGTGGCGTGGGCGACGTCGACGTACGCGATGGCGATCGGCTTGCCGAGCGTGGGCGACGGGGCGCCCGAGGTCACCTCGCCGACGACCTCGCCGCCGACGACCACGCGGTAGCCGGCGCGCGGCACCCGGCGGCCCTCGGCGACCAGCCCGACGAGCTTGCGGGGCGGGGCGGTCTCGGCGCGCTCGGCGGCGGCCTTCAGGGCCTCGCGGCCGACGAAGTCGCCCTCCTTCTCGAACTTCACGACCCGGCCGAGACCGGCGTCGAACGGGGTCAGCGCGGTGGTCAGCTCGTGGCCGTAGAGCGGCATGCCCGCCTCCAGGCGCAGCGTGTCGCGGCAGGAGAGTCCGCACGGGACCAGGCCGTGCGGGGCGCCCGCCTCGGTGAGGGCCTTCCACAGCTGCTCGGCGTGCTCGGGCGCGACGAACAGTTCGAAGCCGTCCTCGCCGGTGTAGCCGGTACGGGCGATCAGCGCGGGGACACCGGCGACCGTGCCCGGCAGCCCGGCGTAGTACTTCAGACCGTCCAGATCGGCGTCGGTGACCGAGGCCAGGATGGCCGAGGAGGCGGGGCCCTGCACGGCGAGCAGCGCGTACGCGTCGCGGTCGTCGCGCACCTCGGCGTCGAAGCCCTCGGCCCGCGCGGTGAGCGCGTCCAGCACGATCTGGGCGTTGCCCGCGTTGGCGACGACCATGTACTCGGCCTCGCCCAGCCGGTACACGATCAGGTCGTCGAGGATGCCGCCGTCCTCGGCGCAGATCATGGTGTAACGGGCGCGGCCGACGGCGACGGTGCCGATGTTGCCGACCAGCGCGAAGTTCAGGAAGTCCACCGCACCGGGGCCGGTGACGGTGATCTCACCCATGTGCGACAGGTCGAAGAGGCCGGCCTTGGTACGGACCGCGTTGTGCTCGTCGCGCTCGCTGGCGTACCGCAGCGGCATGTCCCAGCCCGCGAAGTCGGTCATGGTCGCGCCCAGCGAACGGTGCAGGGCCTGAATGGGGCTGTGGCGCGAAGCGCCTTCGGACAGGGTGGTGGTGGGAGACGGGTGGGCTGTACGGCGGGGTGCGGTGGTCATGGTGTGGCTCCCGGGGGCACGACGGCGAGGACGATCCCTCCCCATCTGTCATCGGAACCTGAGAGGTTCGCCGAAAGCCCCGGAAGGGTCCGGTTCGGCTTGCACCTTGGGTGGAGCCGCCGAGCGGCCCGCTTTTCAGATCTGCCTCATCCGCGCGGTACGGGGCCTGAGAGATTCAAGGGAGGAACTTGCTCCTTCGGCGCCCGGCCCACGCGGTGAACCGGAACTCTCCCGCGCGGATTCAAACGGCCTGTATGCAGTTGGCCGGGCCATCATCGCACGCATCGCGCCGGAGTGGAGCCCCGGTCCCCGGGGCAGTTCAACGGCGTGGACGGTTGTGTCGCATTACCACTTCTTTACACTTCGGCCATGGGCGGACATCCGACAGGGGGGCGGGCGATGACGTCACGGCGGTACGCGACGACCGCGGGGGCCGCGCACGGCGCGATGCCCGCGCAGGCCGGGGCCTCGGCCGGGGCGGCGCTCGGCCGTCCCGAGCCGGTCGTGCGCGACCTGCGGCGACGCGGCGGACACACCCCGCGCGGCCTGTGCTTCGCGGCGGGCGACGTGGTGGTGGTCTCCGGGCTGCCCGGCAGCGGCAAATCCACCCTCATCCGGCGCGCGGCCACGGTCCGCGCCATCGATTCGCAGGACACCCGGGACCGCTGGGCGCGGCTGATGCCCCGCCTGCTTCCGTACGCCCTCTACCGCCCTCTCGTCCGCCTCGCCCACTATGCGGGGCTGCGGCGGGCGCTGCGCTCGGGCGAGTCCGTCGTCGTGCACGACTGCGGAACGCAGGCATGGGTACGCCGCTGGCTGGCCCGTGACGCACGGCGCCGGGGCCGGGACCTCCACCTGCTCCTGCTCGACGTCACGCCGCGGACCGCGCGCGAGGGACAGCGAGAACGCGGCCGGGGCGTTTCCGGGTACGCGTTCGCCCGGCACCGCAGGGCCGTGGGCCGGCTGCTGCGGGACGCCGAGAAGGGGCTGCTGCCGTCCGGCTGCGCCTCGGCGGTGCTCCTGGACCGGGAGGCGGCGGGGCTGCTGGACCACATCACGTTCACGGAGCCCGGAGCGGGCCCGGACGACCTCCGGGAGGGACGCTGACGACCTCGGGACGGCAGGGGGCGGGCCGGCGCCGCCCCGCGACTGCGCTTGCCGCGTCGCCGTCGGTCCTCCCCGGGGTCCCGGCTTCGCTCGACCTGGGGGAGACCCCCTCCGCGCCGCATCGACTCCCCCCTGCACCTCGCGATCGAAGCCGCACGACGACGCTCCCTGATCCGCCCTGCCGCCCCAGGTCGTAACCTTCTGCCGGAAGGCTCGGGCAGGAGCTCGGGAAAGAAGGGGAAGCAGTGGACATTCCGGCGCAGGTCCAGTCCCATCCGCAGGGCGGATGGCCGGCCAACGAGCTCGAAGAGGTGCTGATGGCCTCGGTGGGAGTCGCGGAGGCCGGCGGGCGCCTCGTCGAGGTGCTCGGGCGCAGCCACGTATGGGTGCCGCTGCCGGGCGGCGGCGGCCCCGACTCCACGGACCTCGACCTGCCGACGCTGGAGATCGACGGAGCCGCGTACGTCCCCGTCTTCAGCTCCGAAGAGCAGTTCCTCGGCTGCGTCGGCGACCGGATGTCCTACACCGTCGCCCCCGCCGTCGAATTCGCCCGCGGCCTGCCCCCGCAGCTCGGCATCGCCGTGAACCCCGGCGGCGTGGTCGGGATGCCGCTCCCGCCGCCCGCCGTGGCCGAGCTCTGCCGCTCCGGACGCACCCCGCTGGACGGACCGGCCACCGGAGGCCGGGTCCGCCTGTACGAGCCGGACTGGCAGGAGGAGCCTGTCGACTTCCTCTCCGCCGCCGCCGGGGAATTCGAGGAGAGCGGCGTCGTGCTCACCGCCCGCCGCACGCTGGCCAGCATCGAGGGCGGCGACCCCGTCCTCTTCATCGGCGTCGAGTTCGCCGCCTGGGACGAGGCCGCGCGCGACGCCCCGATGGACGCGCTGGGCCGCGCGCTCGGCCGCGTGACGGTGCCCTGGCCGGTCAACCTGGTCCTGCTCGACGTGGCGCAGGACCCGGTCGGGGACTGGATGCGGGAGCGGATCCGTCCGTTCTACCAGCGCGTCCCGCGGTAGCGAACGCCAGTGCGGGACGCGCGGTGGGCGGACCGCTCACCGCGCACGCCGCGGACCACCTTCCCGGCCCGAGGCGTCAAGTCGGTGTCAGGACCGGCACATAAGCTGGTTTCATGGCGGGTGTGACGGCATCATGCCGCGCCCGGGTGCCCCGGGAGCGGTGGGCCGGCACAGTGGATCGAAGAGGGGCGGAACCAGTGAGTGCGTCAGGCACCGCGGCGGCCGGGCAGGTCGAGCACATGCTGCGCCAAGTGACGCCCGGGCGCTACGACGCGTACGAGGCGTTGCTCCAGACACTCGCGAACGGCCGCGTCTGGATGCTTCTCTGGAACGGCCAGGCGGGTTCGCCCGACGCCCAGTACGGAAACATGGAGATCGACGGCCTCGGCTACGCCCCCTGCGTGACCTCCGCCCAGGAGCTCTCGGCCAGCGGCTGGACCCGGGCCCATGAGGTGGTCACCGGCCTCGACATCGCCCGCGCCCTGTTCCCCGACCGCTGGGGCATCTGGCTCAACCCGCACGCCCCCGGCGGCGGCGTCGGCATCCCCTGGCTGGACCTGCGCCGGATCGCCACCGGCCTGGAGCGGATGCCCGCCGGTCCGCTCCGGCTCACCGAGCCGGCCATCGAGATCCCGCAGTTCTACGCCCTGCTCGCGCAGAACGCCCACCGCACTCCCGCGATCCGCTCGCTGCGCCGCGCCTGGGTGCAGCCCGCGCTCGGGACGGCGTACCTCGCCATCGGCCTCGACCTGTACGACACGAGCCGGCCGTCCGTCGACGCGGTGCGCGCGATGATGCGGCAGTCGGTCGCCGCGGTTCCGGAGGGTCTGCCCGTCTCCACCGTCGCGATGTCCGACGAGTACGACCCGGTCGCGATGTGGCTGCGCGCCAACTCCCGTCCGTTCTACGACCGCGAGGCCCACGCCCCGGCGGCCGGCTACGGCTACCCGCCGCAGGGCGCGTACTGACACCGTCTCCGACGGGGGCGTGCGCCGTACCGCGCGACGCGTACGCGGGCGCCCGAGTACCCGTGCTTCACGACGAGTTGACTCCTGCCTCACGCCTTGAGCGCGGTCGCTCGACCGGAATGTCCCGACGTATGTCATGCGCCCTTCATGTCGCGCATCTCCGTTCAGGAACCGTCTGGTGGCGAAAGCGAAGAGTATGGGTTTCATCGCCACGTTGAACCTCAACTGGCCTGTGTTCGGGGGCCGTTCAGTTCCGTCCGGATAACGGATCACCCCGGTCCGCATCACGGTTAGGCATCCATTCGCCTGTCGGTATGGCTACCGCGCGCGGCGGCGATGAAGACTCCCGCAGCAAGGGCGTCTTGCCGCCTCCGCGTACGACTTGACTGATCCGTGCCGCACAGCGGCCAGTTCGGCCCGGCCACCGCCGGTTGAGAGGGGTCCTTGCCACGATGACGGCACCACTGCACGAGCCGACCACGGAGACGGATCCGCACGCGACCGGTGGGCCCGCGGCCGGCTCCGGGGCGAAGAAGGTCGAGGGGCGGTCCCTCAAGCAGATCGCCTGGAGCCGCCTCAAGCAGGACAAGGTCGCTCTGACGGGTGGCATCGTTGTCCTCTTCCTGATCGCGGTGGCGGTCTTCGCGCCGGTGATCGTCTCCCTGCTGGGGCACCCGCCGAACGACTTCCACCAGGACGAGCTCGATCCGCTCACCAACCTCCCCACGGGGCCGCTGGGCGGCATGAGCAGCGACTTCCTCTTCGGGGTCGAGCCCAACAAGGGACGCGACGTCTTCAGCCGGATCGTCTACGGCGCCCGCATCTCGCTGCTCGTGGCGTTCCTGGCGGCCCTGGTCGCCGTGGCGCTGGGCACGCTCTTCGGCATCGTCGCCGGGTACTTCGGCGGCTGGATCGACGCCGTGATCAGCCGCGTGATGGACGTGCTGCTCTCCTTCCCGCAACTGCTCTTCATCATCTCCCTGGTCTCCGTCCTCCCCGACGACCTGCTCGGCCTCACCGGCAGCGGGGTGCGTATCGCCGTACTCGTCGCCGTCATCGGCTTCTTCGGCTGGCCGTACGTGGGACGCATCGTCCGGGGGCAGACGCTGTCGCTGCGCGAACGCGAGTACGTGGAGGCCGCGCGGAGCCTCGGCGGCGGGCGGGGGCACATCCTCTTCCGCGAACTGCTGCCGAACCTGGTGGCGCCGATCACCGTCTACGCGACGCTCATGATCCCCACCAACATCCTGACCGAAGCGGCCCTCAGCTTCCTCGGTGCCGGTGTCCGGCCGCCCACGGCCTCCTGGGGCGGCATGCTGCGCGACGCCCTGGAGACGTACGAGCACGACCCGATGTTCATGGTCTTTCCCGGCGTGACGATCTTCATCACCGTACTGGCCTTCAACCTCTTCGGGGACGGGCTGCGCGACGCCCTCGACCCCAAGGGGACCCGATGACCCACGACTTGCCCCTGCCGCACCGTCAGGTGGCTTCTCCCATGGTTCTCCGGCATGCAACGGCCTGGGACCGCGATCTCGGAGGTTGCGAGAAAATGTCCACGGTTTCCACGAAAAGACGTCTCACCGCTGGTGCGGCTCTCGTGGTCGCGGCGCTGATGACCACCACGGCGTGCGGCGGCGGCGACGGCGACAGCGAGGGCGGCAGCGCGAAGGGCGCGGGCTTCAACGCGGCGTTCAACAAGGTCGCCAACCCGTCCACCAAAAAGGGCGGGACGCTGAAGATGGTCGGCAAGCAGGACCTGGACTCGGCCGACCCGCAGCGTGCCTACTACGGCATGGCCTGGGACTTCATGCGCTTCTACACCCGCCAGTTGGTCACGTACGACACCAAGCCGGGCGTCGCCTCGACCAAGCTGGTCGGTGACCTCGCCACCGGCCCCGCCGAGATCACGGACGGCGGCAAGACGTACACGTACAAGCTGCGTGAGGGCCTGACCTGGGAGGACGGCTCCAAGCTGACCTCCAAGGACGTCAAGTACGGCATCGAGCGCATCTGGGCGACGGACACCATCACCGGTGGCCCGCAGTACCTGAAGCAGACGCTGGACCCGAAGGGCGAGTACAAGGGCCCGTACAAGGACTCGTCCCCGGACAAGCTCGGCCTGAAGGCGATCGAGACGCCCGACGACAACACCATCATCTTCAAACTGCCCAAGCCCAACGGTGACTTCGAGCAGTTCCTCGCCATGCCGTCCGGCTCGCCGGTGAAGGCGTCCGAGGACACCAAGGCCAAGTACACCCAGCGGCCGTTCTCCTCGGGCCCGTACAAGTTCGAGTCGTACAAGCCGAACAAGAGCATCGTGCTCGTCCGCAACGACAAGTGGCAGAAGTCGTCGGACCCGGTGCGCGCCGCGCTCCCGGACAAGATCACCGTGACGATCTCCGCCAACCTGGAGGAGAACGACAAGAAGCTGATGGACGGCGACTACGACGTCGACATGAACGGCACCGGCATGACCCAGTCCGGCCGCGTGACCGCGATCCAGAAGCACAAGGACAGCGTGGACAACATGCAGACGTCCTTCATCCGCTATGTCGCGCTCGTTCACGCCGCGAAGCCGTTCGACGACGTCCACTGCCGCAAGGCCGTCTTCTACGCCACGGACTTCGCCGCCCTCCAGCAGGTCCGCGGCGGCGAGATCGCCGGTGGCGCGATCGCCAACAGCGCCCTCCCGGCGTCCATCAAGGGCCACAGCGACTACGACCCGTACGGCGTCCTCGCCCGCAAGGGCAAGCCGGACCTGGCCAAGGCCAAGGACGAGCTGAAGCAGTGCGGCCAGCCGAACGGCTTCGCCACCAAGCTCACCGCCCGCAACAACAACCCGGGCGAGGTCGACGCCGCCGAGGCGCTCCAGGCGCAGCTCGCCAAGGTCGGCATCAAGGTCGCGGTCGACCCGATCAACGGTGCCGAGGCGGCCAGCATCAGCGGTTCGCCGTCCGTCGTGAAGCAGCGCGGCTACGGCATGACCATGAGCGGCTGGGGCCCCGACTTCCCGTCCGGGCAGGGCTTCGGACAGCCGCTGTGGGACAGCCGCTTCCTCTCGGAGACCGGTAACTACAACGAGTCGCAGATCGAGGACCCGCAGATCGACAAGCTCTTCGACCAGGCGATCGCGGAGACCGACCCGGACAAGGCCGGTGAGATCTACGCGCAGATCGACAAGCGGATCCTCGACCAGGCCGACTGGATGCCCTTCATCTACGAGAAGAACATCACCTGGCGCGGCAAGCGACTGACGAACGTCTACATGTCCGACGCCTACAACGGCCGTTACGACTACGTCTCGCTCGGCGTCGTCAAGTAGTCGCTGCCGTCAGCGGCAACAGCAGCCGCTGACGTCAACAGCAACAGCGGCCGACCCCGTCGGCCGCCCCACCGCCGCCGAAACCCGCCAGTCCGAAGGGCAGGTGATGGCCGGGGCGGGGGGGGGGGGCCCCCCCCCGGGGGGGGCGCCCCCCCCCGGCCCCCCCCCCGGGTTGGGTATTAATTAAGGGCCCGGGTGGGCGGGAGAAAAAGGTTGTCGGGGGAGAGA